>DASPMH010000605.1:0-2184 GCA_035627175.1 Terriglobales bacterium
CGGCAATCTGGGCGTCGAAAGCTAGGTTGCCGCGTGCCGTGCCGTCTCGGCACGCCTCCGCAAACAATGTCGGATAGGCCGGCCCGGGGAGGAGCAATCGTGCCGAAGGGCTGGCGAGCAGATGTTCGAGGAACTCGAGCGCCGGCGCGAGTCCCGGCAGGGCCCATGGTCTGTTTCCCTCGGCGAGCTGGCGCAGCCGGCGCAGGGCCGGCTCGTGCAATGGCATTTCGGCGCGGTGGGCGTAGACGAGAATGTTCGTATCGACGGCGATCATTCTCGCTCGTCGAGCAGGTCATAGACCGCGTTGCGATCCGCTGGGTCGACGGCCGGCGGCTGTGATCCCTGGACTACGGGCGGAGCGAATTGGAAGCGTATGGCATTGGCCGGGCGCGCGGCAAAGCGGGCGCGGAGCGCGTCCTCGATGACCGCCCGCAACGTGGTTCCCCGCGCCGCGGCCTGACGTTTGGCGCGTTCGAGCAGGCGATCGTCGATCTCGATCGTGGTCTTCATATGGGTTGCCCATATCAAGGCCCCAGTATTACGGATAGCCCGGTGCGCGATGGACGGCATGGGCGACGTGGACTCGGTGGCGGTCCACCGCGATGACCTTAAAGCGACTTGAGATATTCGATCAGATCACGATCCTCGTCGCCGAAGGTGTCATGGCGAAAGGCCTGGCGGCCTTCGTCGAGCAGTTGATGGGCATAGGTACTGATTACATCCTCCTCTGGGTTCGCCGCGCGGACGTCGCCGCCGCCGTTGTTGCCATCGCCGCCGCAGCCGGCGGCGATCAGCGCCACAACGAAGACGACGTTCGCAAAGGCTACTGACCGCCGCGTCGCCATTAGCGAGCCTCGCTCGCCAAAGCCGCTCCGGAAGCCACGCTGCTGCGCGCGCCGCTCGGCTGCCAGCTGGGCTCGGCAAGCCGTGCATGGGTAAACGCTGCAATCGCCAGGACGACATCGCGGACGGCGACATCGTAGTAGCCGGCGATCACCAGATTGACCGAAATCAGCAGCAGCCAAGCCGCGGCGAGATAACTCCCGAGCACCGGCCAGCGGGTGAGCACCATCAGTCCGACGGCAATCTCGACGATGCCTATGATCGCGAGAAACTCAGGAACCGGCAGCGGTAGAATTTGAGCGATACTTGCCGGTACGTAGCGAGACCAATCGGTAAGCAGGTTGGTGAACTTGTCCAACCCGGCGAGCAAAGGCACCAGGCCGAAGGCCAGCCTCAGCGCCAAACGAGGGGACTCCATCTGCGATCTGAAATCGTGCATTGTTGCACCTCCTGCAGCGATGGAGTCCGCAGCCTCAATTTGGTTCCCGGCAGAGCCCGAGAAAAGGCCTTTTGGCCCCGGCGCGATTTTTCGGGAACCTTTTCTCCTCTCGCGGCTCTAGGAAGTGACGGCTACAGGAGGATGATCCGATGATTTCGCCCGCACTCGATGACCCACCCGACCCCTTCCCCGATGGGGCCCGCACCACAGCCGCGGGGGATTTGGATTCTGACCAGAACCTGGTCGACGCTGTGCGCCGCGGCGACATCGCCCGTTTCGAGCTGCTGATGCGGCGCTACAACCAGCGCGTCTATCGCAGCGTGCGGGCAGTGCTGCGCAATGAATCCGAGATCGAGGAGGTACTGCAGGAGGCGTGGGTGCGGGCATTCACCCATCTGGATCAGTTTGCCGGACGGGCAAGCTTTTCGACCTGGCTGATCCGCATCGCGCTGCACGAGGCTTATCGCCGTATGAAAAAACAAACGAGGCTGACCGACATGAGTAGCGTCGCCGAGCGCCTCGAAGCTGCGGAGGCTCCTCCCGAGCGCACGGTGTTCGAGCAGGAGCTGCGGGTGTTTCTCGAGCGCGCGATCGACCGCCTGCCGGAGTCCTTCCGAGCGGTAGTGATGCTGCGTGACGTCGAAGGTCTGACCACGCTCGAGACGGCCGAAGCGCTAGAGATCCCGCTCGACACCGCAAAAACGCGGCTACACCGTGCCCGCGCGCAATTGCGCCGTGACATCGACCGCGCCCTCGGCACAAATGTGCGCGAGGTCTTCGCGTTCGGGAACCACCGCTGCGACCGGTTGGTTGCCGCGGTTCTGGGTCGCATCCGCGGCGTGGCCTAGGGCAACCGGCGGCGTTGTAGCAACACCTCCTCCTACCAACGAACCGTAGAACAG
>DASPMH010000606.1:0-3296 GCA_035627175.1 Terriglobales bacterium
TGTGTACCTGCCATCATCGAAGCCGTAGGAGCGGGCGTCGGCATGAATGCCCCGAAAATCGCGCCAATCGCTTTCTGTATCACGGCCATGTAAAGCATCTTCGCGATGATCTGGCCTATCGCCGCGGTGATCGATGATGCAGCCGCTTGCCACACCTGCGATATGTCGCGAGTACCGAGCGCGATACTCTGGAACATGTTCGAGAAAGCGCCCTCAAAATCTCTGCTGACTTCCGCGAGCTTCGCCAGTTGCGGGTGGGATTTCTCCCAATTGCTCGCAATGATTTCCGAGTACTGCAAAAACTTTTTCTGTCGCTGGTCCGGCGAAATCATCGCCCCGGCCTGGCCCCTCATCTCATTCGAGATTCGGTCGGCCCATTGGTTTGCCGTCTTCGTGGTGGACTCGAACAGTGCGGAGCTGGTTATGGAACCTATCCTGCCCTGCACAACCGCTAACTGCTGATCGAGGTCACTGATGGCCTTGTTAAGCGTGAGGTTCTGCATTCCAAAGATCGCAACAAAGCTACCGCGCAGCGATTCGGCCTCTGCACGCGCAGCCATGATGTCATCGCGCAGCTTCTCGAATGGGTCCTGCTCACGCGCCATCAAGTTGCGGATCTTGTCGCCGAAGGAATCCAGCTTCCCAATGAGGTTGTCGAGTTCAGCCGATGTTTTCGTGCGGATGGTATCGGCCGCTTTGCCGAAAGACTGCTCCGCTCTAGTGCCGGCATCCTCCGCCTTCGTTTCGAAGATCTGAACATCAGCGGCAAGCATACCGACGCGCAGACTTAGCTCGTCGGCTTGCTTCTGCCTGCTGGCAAAGTACATCTCACCGCCATAAAACCCGGACTTTCGCTGACGCTCCGTTTCTGTGTTGAATTCACTTAATGCTGTACGAGCATTGTCTAGCTCAGTGCGCAGCGCCGCCGCATCTTGCTTCGCATACGCCTGTTCCAATCGGGCCCGCTGTGCAGGGTCCGCAATTTTCGCGAGTTCCACCTGTCGCTGCAAACGGTGTAGCTCTTTCAACTTCTCAACAAATCGGGAGTACTCCTGCCCCATTTTGTCGAAGTGCGTGCGCTCGGCTTCGCCCCAGCCTGCAAGCTCCGAAGTGATGTTCTGAATGATTCCCGGTATCTGCGTAGCTATCCCGATGAAGCCAACCACTGCGGCGCCCGAGAATGCCGCCGAAAGCGCAGACGAGAGCACGGGTGCAGAGGCAATCAAGCCCTTCATCTCGCGTCCAACCTTGAGCCCGATCGCATCTCCCAATATGTCGAGCGAGTCCCGAGCGCGGTCGGCTTTCTGGCGTAGCCCGCCCATTGCTGCATCCGTCTTTTGCTCGAACTGCTGGATGCTGCGCTGTGCGTTCGCAAACGCTGCCGCTGTCTGGTCTGAGCCCGCAATGGTTACGCGAATCTGTCCGCCGTCGTATGTCTGCGACATCTCGTTACTCCGGTCCCATCAGGTCATCCATAGATGGGGCGTTATCACAGCCGACAATCGAGGCCGTGATGTGGTGAATCTGCCAGGCCGCTAGTTCCCTTTGCTTGCGCAGTCGCCAGTTGTAGCCCTCAATAAGCGCGAGCAGTTCGCGGGGCGTTAGCGACATCCACTGCGACGGCAGTAAACCTAGCCGAGCGGCTTGCTGCCGCACTGTCTTCCACGAGAGCGGCTCGGCATTTATTTTGGGTCTGCCGAGTTCTCCCCTTCCTCCGTGAGACCGTATGCGCTGTTAATGGCCTGTCCGACTGCCTCTAGTACCGCGTCGAATTTCCGTTCAACAATCGATTGCTGGATGAGCTCGCCCACCCTCTCGGGAGTGAGGTGGTTTCCCTGCTGCGCTGCGGACGCCCACAGCACGGCCTGAATGCCGCGGAGCCCGATTGCAAACGGATTCAACCCGAGAAGGTTTACGTTGAATTTCTGTTCCGCCATCGCAAGCGTGGCGAAGTCTGCGCGAACGTCGATGGTGAGGTTTCCGACCGTCACCGGCTTCGGTGCTGGATTGTCAATGCCCATGTCTTGGAAGTAACGCGGCTAGAGAGAATCGGTCAAAAGACGGGGAGGGCGTATGTCCTACTCTGGCGCACTAAGGGCCGCGTAAACAGCGGTTAAAAGCTAATTGGAAATGGAAACCACCCTAGAAAATTTCCATCGCTAGGAAAACGGTGCAGTGCGAATGTACCCGCAGAGATTTTTGGCTTCCAAGAACCTAACTTCGCCTCGCGCTCTTGTGCCTCGGCTCCGGTTTGGGCTCGGGCTCTGGCGTCGGTTCAGGCTCGGTATAGAGCACAGCCTTGCCATTCACCACTAAATAGTAGGCGTCACGGTCGAGCGCATCCACTACGTCACCAACCGAGACCTGCTTCCCGTCCAGCATGGTGTTTCGAGTGATGCGGATCTTCACTGTTGCGGGACTAAATCGAAACGTCACAGACTCAGCCTGTATCATCTGCATTACCCAATGAGGGGGGCGGCCGGTTAGCCGCCCCCTTCAATTAGGGCCGGGTGATGAGCGAGAACAACACCCGAACCTCTGTTAGCTGATCGTCACGCCCGTCTGCACGCAGAACGCCTTGGGGTGACGCAAGCCGATGTCGTAGTACTGGCGTGCGGTGATTTCGTAGATTGCTTCCTTGGCCTTGGTGTAGGGGTCAACAATGATCTCAAGGGCATCCCAGAAGCCGATCATCAGTTGCGAGAAGTCGCCGAACACAACGCCGTGTTCGTTCGTACCGGCGCCGAGAGTCTTCGGGACCTGGTTAGAAACGAACGCCTTGTATCCGTTCACGGTCTGATTCTCTCCGGCACCCTGCCATATCGATATGCCAGAGCTGTTGCCGAGCCACGGCGTTCCCTTCCACATGCCGCGAACCTCGGGCGTGGCGATAAGAGACGCGCTGGCGGTATCTGCGTTATCGATGGCGCACTCGGTTTCGAGGCCGATCACGGATTGCGTTTTGGTGGTCGAGTCGGTTGCCACATACGCCTTGGTGTTGATGCCGGTCGGAGATGCAAACAAGCCCTTTCCGGGGTTGGGAGCAACGCCGTTCGAGGTCAGAGCCATGTAGTCGATGAGTTCCGCAATGCCCTTGCCGAGGTCGTCGCGCACCCACGATTCCACATCCATCGTGGTCTGCCTGAGCAGATCGACCGTGTAAGACGTGTAGACCGTGCCGCGCTTCGGTGACATGCTCACCTGATCGAGCGTCACATCAGACTGGTCGGCAGCCTGCGTCTCGGCTTTCATCGTCGCGACGGAAACTGCCGTCTGACGCGGGAACGAAACCGGAC
>DASPMH010000607.1:0-3144 GCA_035627175.1 Terriglobales bacterium
CATGGCTGCCGACAACATCAGGGAAGTTCAGTCCGCGATAGTTGCTGTCCGTGCCCAGGCCTCTGCACTCGGCGCCGAAATTTCCAAACAGCTTTTGGCGCTGGAAAGCGCCCTCACACATTCGGTCCGCGATCTTGAGGAAAACCATGGTCTCAAGCTTCGCGACATCTCGACGAAGCATGAGGAATGGTCGACACAATACGAGCGCAAGCTGGTCGACCTTGCAGCTCAGGTGAAAGCCTTGGAGAAACTTGCACACGAAGCTCCCCATGCCGAGGAACTTCGAGTCATATCACAGGATCTGTCAGACCTGGCTCAGTTGGTGAACGAATCTGAACTCGGGATGGCTGGCGATATCGCGAAGCTTTCTGGAGAGACACTTGACCACGCAGATCTTCTTGCCAGCATCGGGAGCGCTGTTCGCAGCCTCGAGGCGCGCGTGAAGGATGCAAGTTCTGTTTCAACAGAGTTCTCGGGAATCGTCACGCGAGTTGACAGCAAGGCGAACATGCTTTCGCAGGTTCAGGCTGACATTCTGCAAAGGATTCAAGCCATCGAAGCGCAAGCAGTCGCAGAGAGGTCCCCATCGGCCAACAGTTTGGACCATGAGGCGCCCCCCCGCCCTAAACAGTCCAGACAATCGAAATCGGGCAAGGTGGCGGGCAAGAAGCGTGGAATCCCTCCGGCCGGCGCCAAGACGACGCCGAGAGCCTCGGCGCAAACGAAAGCACGGACCCGACGCTAATTGAGCCCGACCGAACGACAGATCCGTGAACCACGCTGCTTGACTCCATGGCTTGCACACGAATCTGCCATCTAGTCAGATCATCGCATTGCCTGCGCGTTTTGCTGTATTTCCAAGGCTCCCAGCCCCTTTTCGAAAACATGTTCAATCGGTACACGGGGCCTTGGTACCTGCCGAGCCGGAGCGAATAAATGGCCGAGAAAACCGCACTAATTACCGGAGTAACCGGCCAGGATGGCGCTTATCTCTCCCGGCTCCTGCTGTCGAAAGGTTATACAGTTCACGGCGTCAAACGGAGATCGTCCTCGTTCAACACGGAACGCGTGGACGATCTCTACATGGATCCGCATGAGGCGCGGACCAATTTCTTCCTGCATTACGGGGACATGACGGATTCGACCAACCTCATTCGCCTGGTGCAGGAAACGAGGCCAGATGAGATATACAATCTAGCGGCACAGAGCCATGTGCAGGTGTCATTTGAGACGCCCGAGTACACCGCCAACGCAGACGCCACGGGCGCGCTAAGGCTGCTGGAAGCCATTCGCATTCTGGGCATGGAAAAGACGACCCGCTTCTATCAGGCGTCGACCTCGGAGCTATATGGCAAAGTCCAGGAGACACCGCAGAGGGAGACCACACCGTTTTACCCTCGCAGCCCTTATGCGGCAGCAAAGCTTTATGCCTATTGGATCACCGTGAACTATCGCGAAGCCTACGGGATGCATGCATCCAATGGCATTCTCTTCAACCACGAGGGTCCAACGCGCGGAGAGACATTCGTCACCCGCAAGATTACACGGGCGGTCGCCGCAATCGAGAAGGGCCTGCAAAAGACACTCTACCTCGGCAATCTCGACGCAAAGCGCGATTGGGGTCACGCCAAGGACTTCGTCGAAGGCATGTGGCTCATGCTGCAGCAGGCGGAGGCGGACGACTATGTCCTGGCTACCGGCGACGTTCATACCGTGCGTGAATTCGTTGAACTGGCGTTTTCCGAGGTGGGCCGCGCAGTTCAGTGGGAAGGCCAAGGCGTCGATGAAGTGGGTGTCGACAGAAAGACCGGTGCTCCGCTCGTGAAGATAGACCCTCGATATTTTCGTCCAACCGAAGTGGATCTCCTGCACGGCGACGCCACCAAGGCACGGAAGAAACTCGGATGGTCACACAAGACGACGTTCAAGGAGCTTGTCGCTGAAATGGTTGCCAGCGACATGGCCCGCATCGACCGCGAGCAATGGCGCCGGGATCCAGCCAGCCATTGATGATTTCCGTCATGGCGAATGCAGATGTGCCCGAATGCGTGCGTAAAGTAAGCCCTCCCCTCACCGTGCGAGCCTGCAAGTAAGCTTGGACGCATTCGCTTACGGGACCGTTCGAAAACTTAGGAAGCGCTAGCATGCGAGTTCTTGTTTCGGGGGTCGGCCGATCTGCCACGACGATGTTGTACCGGCAGATCGGCCAAATGATCCGGAGCGCTTTCAGCGCTCCCAGGTACCGCTATGAGCCTTACCTTTGGCGCTTGAATGTGGCCCATCCGTCAGACGCAGGCTTTGGCCCCGCCGATCTGTCGCCGTTCGGCATGCACGCTCATCGCGCAACACCTCTTCATCTGGACGGGCGCCATAAGGTTCACAACGCTTTCATCGAGGAAGTGTTTGGCAAGCGCCCGATGATGGACGGCGACCCGGATAGTCCAGACGCGTGGCTTGTAAAAGTCATACGCGGTAGCGGCCGTTTGGAAAGTTACCTGAAGGCACTACCCGATCTGAAGATCGTGATCTGTACGCGAAACCCGATCGACACACTCAATTCAAGCCTGGGAATGTTCTCATTTACCGGTGAGGAGTTCCACGAGAGTGATGCCCCGCGTCTCGTGCAGGAGGCGCGTCGGCACTGCCGGCACATCGCTGTCCAGGACCATGAGACCGCGTCTCATCTTGCCATATCCGCCCTCTGGTGGCGCGCATGCACAGAATGGTCATTGGATGTCGCGGCGCGGTATCCCGACCGGTGCCATATCTTCCGGCATGAGGCTTTCTCGATCAATCGAAATGCAGAGATCGACAGGCTGGCGCGCTTTCTTGGATTCTCATCCTCCGATGCATTCAAGGTAGGCGTGGGAAAATCTGCGGGCCCGAAGATTGCGACCCGGCATCTGCTGAACGCGGATATCGCCGAACTGGATTCGCACCTCGTCTATTATCTTGAGGAGTGTCTGGCGCCCGTCATGACGGCCGACGAACGCAACGAGCTCAGGCAGCGTATCTGGCGGCAGAATGCCGAAGGCGAATTTTACCCGCAGATTGCAGCTGACAAGTTGGGCCGGCGCTCAACGCTGCAGCTGCGGCGCGAAATTCTGGCCGGGCGAAGCTCCGCAGCAAGCTATACCAGGCCTA
>DASPMH010000608.1:0-5336 GCA_035627175.1 Terriglobales bacterium
AAGCGCCGTCCTTCGACGGTGCTCAGGACAGGTCTCGGAGGCGCAGATCGACCTGGGCTTCGAGACGCCCCTTCGGGGCTCCTCAGCCCGAACGGTTCGTTGGCTCATTTCACCAGTGTCGGCGCTGGTGAGGCTCTCAGCGCGAACGGAAGCACGGTTCCGCAGGAGACTCAGGAGCGTTGCGGGGAGAATGGGACGAGGTCCGGTGTCGCTTCGCCGCACACCAGATCGGCGATCCGCTTCCCTGTGTACGGACCCAGATGCAGCCCATGGGCGCCGTGGCCTGTCGCCACTACCACGTTCTCCAAGCCCGGTAGTCTGCCCAGGATCGGCAGGCCGTCCTCGGCCAGCGGCCGCAACCCGACCCGCACCTCGGTCAAGGCGCCGCGGTTCAACGGCGGCACCAGCCGCACCGCTTCGTCGAGAACCTCACGGATCCCCGCCGCCGTCGGCTGACTATCGAACCCCGAACCGCTCTCGCGCGTCGCTCCGGCGACGATGCGGCCGTCGTTCCAAGGCACGAGGTAGTGGCCGCGAAATCCCTCGATCATCGGCCACCCGCGCGTGTCGAGGTTGCTCGCGCTGAGATGCACCAGCTGACCGCGCTGCGGCGCGACGCGTAGGGCGACGCCTAGCGGCTCCGCCAGCGCCGCGCTCCAGGCGCCGCCGGCGACGACGAATTGCTCAGCGAACACCGACTCCCCCTCGATCACGGCAGCGCGAACCCGATCGCCTTCGCGTATCCAGTCGCTGACACTCGCGACTCGGGTCTGCAGGCCGCGCCGTCGCGCCGCCCGCAACAGCGCGGCGTTGAGCAAGCGACCGTCGACGCGCGCCGCCCGCAGCGAGTACAAGGCCCGCCGCATCTCGGCCAACTCGGGTATCATCGCGCGGGCCTCCTGCGTGCCGAGCAGCCGCAACTCGTCCTCACTCGGCAGAGCGCGTGCACTCTGCCGCCGCGCGATCTGCGCCAACAGCGCATCGAAACGCTCGACTTCATCCTCCGCTTCGGCAACGACGAGCATGCCGCAGCGATGATAGCCGCAGTCGCTCTCGCCGAGCTCCGCCAAGGCGGAGAGCAGCTCGGAGTAGTATGCAGCCGCGGCGATGCCGAGTTGAAAGAGCTCCTCGCGATCGCCCGCGTAGGTTTCGGCGGAGATGATGCCGGCGGCAGCATCGGTGGCGCGGCCTTCGCCGACGCGATCGATGAGCAGCACGCGCTGGCGACGCGCCGCGAGGTGGTAGCCGATCGAGGTGCCGACGATCCCGCCGCCGACGACGATGGTGTCGGGTCGCAAGAGCCTGCCGGGTTACTTGGCCTGCTGCAGCCGCTGCTCGAGCTCGTTGGTCTGACGGGTCAAAGGCTCCGGCACGCGTTCGCCGTACTTTTTGTAGTCCTCGCGGATGCCGGGGATCTCGTTGAGCCAACCGTCGCGGTCGACCTTCATCAGCTCACGCACGGTATCGCCGGAGAGATCGAGCCCACTGACATCGAGATCGCCATCGGGGGTGACCCCGATCGGAGTGTCGCAGCCACGCGCCTCGCCCTCGCAGCGCTCGAACACCCACTTCAACACTCGGCTGTTTTCACCAAAGCCGGGCCAGAGGAACTTGCCGTTGGCGTCTTTGCGGAACCAGTTGACGTAATAGATCTTCGGCAGCTTGGCGCCGCTGCAACGGCCGATGCTGAGCCAGTGGTTCCAGTAGTCGGCCATGTTGTAGCCGCAGAACGGCAGCATCGCCATCGGATCGCGGCGCAGCTTGCCGATGGTGCCGGCGGCGGCGGCGGTCATCTCGCTGCCCATGATCGAGCCGATGAAGGTGCCGTGCTCCCAGTTGCGCGCTTCGTGCACCAGCGGCACGACGCTGCCGCGGCGGCCGCCGAAAAGGATGGCGCTGATCGGCACGCCGTTCGGATCTTCCCACTCCTTGGCGATCACCGGGCACTGGCGCGCCGGCGCGGTAAAGCGCGCGTTGGGATGCGCCGCCGGCGTCTTGCTCCCGGGAGTCCACGGCTGCCCGCGCCAGTCGGTCAGCTGCGCCGGCGGCTCCTTGGTCATCTCTTCCCACCAGACATCGCCGTCGCGGGTCTCGGCGCAGTTGGTGAAGAAGCAGTTCTCGGTCAGCGTCAGCATCGCGTTGGGGTTCGACTTCATGCTGGTGCCCGGGGCGACACCGAAGAAGCCAGCTTCCGGATTGATCGCGTAGAGTTGTCCGTCGGCGCCGAACTTCATCCAGGCGATGTCGTCGCCGATGGTCTCGACCTGCCAGCCGGGCACGGTTGGATTGAGCATGGCGAGGTTGGTTTTGCCGCAGGCACTCGGGAAGGCACCGGCGACGTAGCGCACCTTGCCCTTGGGCGAGGTCAGCTTGAGGATCAGCATGTGCTCGGCGAGCCAGCCCTCGTCGCGCGCCATCACCGAGGCGATGCGCAAGGCGAAGCACTTCTTGCCGAGCAAGGCGTTGCCGCCGTAGCCGGAGCCGTACGACCAGATCTCGCGCTCGCCGGGAAAGTGCACGATGTACTTGTTGTCGGAGTTGCACGGCCAAGGGACATCGGCCTGGCCCGACGCCAGCGGCGCGCCGACGGAGTGCAGGCAGGGGACGAAATCGCCGTCGCCGAGACTGTCGAGCACCGGGGTGCCAATCCGAGTCATCGTCCGCATGCTGGCGACGACGTAAGGCGAATCGGTGATTTCGACGCCGACGTAAGAGATGTGGGAGCCGATCGGTCCCATGCTGAAGGGAATCACGTACATCGTTCGGCCGCGCATCGAGCCGGTGAACAGACCGGTCAGCGTCTGGCGCATCTCGGCGGGATCGCGCCAGTTGTTGTTCGGCCCGGCGTCTTCGCGGTTGGCGGAGCAGATGAAGGTGCGGTCCTCGACGCGAGCGACGTCGGCAGGATCGGAGCGCACCAGGTAGCTGTTGGGCCGCTTGGCGGGATTGAGACGCTTGGCGGTGCCGGAGTGGAGCATCAGCTCGCAGATCTTCTGATACTCGGCGTCCGAGCCGTCGCACCAGTGAATGCTGTCGGGCTGACACATCGCCGCGACAGTTCGGACCCACTCTTGCAGCTTGGTATTGCGAATCGACATGACTCCTCCTGCAGCTGACGGCGATATCGCGGTTGGAACCTGAGCTTCAAGGGGGCGCAATCACAGATTTTCTCGTGCTCGATCGCTGTGCTGCTAATGCCCGCATCGTGAGCAACGCAAGGATGGGACAAAGCGCCTTTGGTTTCACGCGGCGTGCAACGAGCTGGCCTGGAGGTTGCAAACACAAAATTCCCCCCGTGGAGCCGGCGGCGGAAGGCGACAACGGCTGGTCGTCCTTCCCCAAGCCACCGCCGGCTCCGCATTCCGCCAGGGTATGCGCCCCCTTTCCCAACCTTTCCCAAAGGGGGCAGCGCCGCAGGCGCGGGGTTTCTGGGGCGCTTCCCCAGCGCAGCGACACGGCGCACCTGCCGCGCTCTGCCGAGCGCAGCTACATGGCGCACCTGCCGCGCTCTGCCGAGCGCAGCTACATGGATGTGGAACGGGCGTAGATTGCTGCGGGGTTTCGCATATAGAGGGGCGATGCGAGTGAGCGGCTCTCGGCGATGACGGCGTTGGCGTTGGCTCTGGTGCTGAGCGCCGCGGTGCTGCATGCCGGCTGGAACTTGCTCGCCAAGCGCGTCGCCGGCGGTATCGCCTTCATCTGGCTGGTCTGCACCACCGGCGCGCTCGTCTATTTCCCGGTCGCCATCGCCTACGTGCTCGTCGCCGAGCCGCCGCTCGCCTGGCCGATGGCCGCCTTCATCGCCGGCTCGGCGGTGATCCACCTCGCCTATTTCTTCTTGCTGCAGCGCGGCTACCAGGTCGGCGATCTCTCGCTCGTCTATCCGCTGGCGCGCAGCACCGGGCCGGCGCTGTCGACCGCGGGCGCGGTGGTGTTGTTCGCCGAGAGACCGTCGCCGCTCGCCGCGGTCGGCATCGTGCTGGTGCTCTTCGGTGTCTACGTGCTGACCAGTGCTGCGCGCCACTCGCCGAAGGCCATGCGCCAGGCCGTCGTCTACGGCTTGCTGACCGGCAGCTTGATCGCCGTGTACACGCTCTGGGACGGATATGCCGTACAGCGTCACGGCGTGCCGCCGCTGTTGCTCGACTGGGGCTCCAATCTCGGCCGCTCGCTGCTGCTGTTGCCGTTGATGCGGACGCGCCAGACCGAAGCGCGCCGCTGCTGGCAGGAGCACCGCTGGCGGGTGGTGACGATCTCGGTCGTCAGCACCTTGTCGTACATCATGATCCTGACCGCGGTGCAGTTCACCCCGATCAGCTACGTCGCTCCGGCGCGCGAAATCAGTATTTTGGTCGGCGCCATGATGGGGCAGCACTTCCTCGACGAGCAGGGTGGTAGCCAGCGCATCGCCGGCGCCGCGATCATGGTCGCCGGGGTGATTGCGCTGGCGGCGGCGTAGCGCGGCGGATTGGCCGAGTGCGCTCGGAGAGCGCACGCACTGTGCTTGAACCGCTCGACTGTGGCCCCTATGAGGAGCAGCGATGCCTGAACATTTTCTCGACCAAGTTGATCTGCCGGCACTGGCCGCCGAAGTCGGCACTCCCTTCTACGTCTACAGTGCCGAGGTGTTGCGGCGGCGTATCGCCGAAGTACGCAACATGATGTCGCATCCGCACCTGCGCGCCCGCTACGCAATGAAAGCTTGCTCGACCCGGCGCATTCTCGAAGAGATTCAGCAGCGTGAGGTGTGGATCGACGCGGTTTCCGGCAACGAGGTGCTGCGCGCCAAGGCGGCGGGCTTCCCGATGGGCTCGGAGCCACCGGCGGTACTGTTGTCCGCCGATGTCTTCCGCGACAACTCCTTGCAGCTGGTCTGCGAGCAGGGCGTGCTGCCCAATGTCGGCTCGCCGGCAATGATCACCGAGCTCGAGGCCGCCGGCTACCACGGCCCGATCGCAATCCGGCTCAATCCGGGATTCGGTCATGGCCACGTGCGCGAGTGCGACACCGGCGGGCCGAGCTCGAAGCACGGTATCTGGTACGAGGAAGCGCTCGGCGCACGCAACGCCGCCGAGCTCGCCGGCCTGCCGGTGGTGCTGTTACACGCTCACATCGGCAGTGGCCCCGCGATCGACGAATTCACTGCGAACATGCAGAAGCTCGCTGCCTTCTTCGCCGAGCTGATGCCGGAATTCCCCAACCTGCAGGCGGTCAACTTCGGCGGCGGGATTCCCCACCCCTATCGGCCGGAGCAGCCGGTGATCGACCTCGGCCCGGTCGGCCGGGCGCTGCGTGAGGCGCAAGAGCTCTTGAGCGGCAAAGCGGGTCGCGACATT
>DASPMH010000609.1:0-2505 GCA_035627175.1 Terriglobales bacterium
TCGCGCCTTCTCAGGCCGAACGGGCCTTAGTGCGGGAACTGTTCTACGGTTCGTTGGTAGGAGGCGCGCCAGCGCCGTCTCGAAGGCCCAGGTCACCCTGCGCTTCGAGACGCCCTTCGGGCTCCTCAGCGCGAACGGCACTCCTCCAACCTCCTCAGCGCGAACGGCACTCCTCGAACCTCCTCAGCGCGAACGGCAATCCTCCAACCTCCTCAGCGCGAACGGCAGTCCTCCAACCTCGTCAGCGCGAACGGCCACTCCTCCTGCCTCCTCAGCGCGAACGACCCAGCCATCCAGGGGCGCTCAGAGAGCGCGCGCTACAGCGCTTCGCGGCTGAGCTCCTCGGCGTCGGCCAGGTGATTCGGGCTATTGCGTTCGCGCGCCATGCGCTTGCCGGCCTCGATCAAGGGCAGCGCCTGCTCGCGCTTGCCCGCCTCGAGGTAGGTGCGGGCGAGATGCAGGCGGGTGGCGATCGAGCTCGGATCGAGCGCCATCGCCCGCTCCAAGTCGGCCTGCGATTTGTCGAGATCGCCGCCGAGAAAGCCTGGCAGCTCGCGGTACATCGCCCCGCGTGCGGTCAGTGCTCCTGAGTGATTGGGATCGAGGTCCAAGGTGCGATTGAGGCTGCGGCGCAGCCTGAAGAGATGGATCAAGCTCGGAAAGACGCCCTGCATCCACATCAATCGGCCGCGATTGGCGAACTCCGCCCAATGCGCCTCAGCGCTTCCCGGATCGAGCTCGACTGCTTTGACCGCAAGCTCGAGCCCGCGCTCATACGACGAGCGCCGCTCGCTCTCGGAAATGGTTTGCTCGCCCTGGTGCAACAGCACCAGCGACTGCCGAATCAGCTCCGCCGCCTGCGGATCGGCTGACGCCGTCGGCGAAGGCGTCTGCGCCGCAAGCGACGCCGCAAACAACAACGAGCCAAGCAGCGCCGCACATGAGGTCGACCGTCGCAAGTCCACACCTATCATCTCGCCATTGCCCCCTCTACGACGGGGGCAGCGCCGAAAGGCGCGGGGGATTTCAACTATTCTTCTTAGCACCTGATCTTCCTCGCAATCGCAAGTCACGATACTCCGAGTCGAGATCGCGGAGGCAAATGAAAAACCAATATTTTCTGATCCGCACGAGCACGATCTTGACCACCGTGCTCTGGCTCAGCACGGCACCGCTACCAGCTGAGACGATCCACGCCGAGCACGACGACGCTACGGCGAAGCATTCGTTCGAGGACGTCGAGCGCTGGAGCAAGGTCTTCGACAACCCCGAGCGCGACATCTGGCAGAAGCCGGCGGAGGTGATGCAGTCACTCGCGCTCAAAGCGGGGATGCGTGTCGCCGACCTCGGCGCCGGAACCGGCTACTTCACCCGCCACCTCGCCCGCGCCGTCGGCGCCAGTGGCAGTGTCCTGGCAGTCGAGGTCGAGCCCAATCTGGTGCGCCATCTGCGCCAGCGCGCCGAGCAAGAGGGGGCCGCCAACGTCACTCCGATCCTCGGCTCAACCGACAACCCGCGACTTCCGGCCGGCGTCCTCGACCTGATCCTGATCGTCGACACCTACCACCACATCGACGATCGCTTGCAGTACATGCGGCGGGTGCGAGCCGCGCTCGCACCCGCAGGCCGTATCGCCATCATCGATTGGTACAAGAAGAAGCTGCCGGAAGGGCCGCCGGTGGATCACAAGATTGCCAGCAAGCAAGTGATCGACGAGATGCAGCGAGCGGGGTATCGCCTCGAAGCGCGCTCCAGCCTCCTGCCGTACCAGTACTTTCTGATTTTCTCTCCAGAACCGTGAGCCCTGTGGCCGCCGTGGCTAGACGGCGGAGGGCGAGCCGAGCCGCCGCGCTCTACCAGAGGGCGGCATTCGCTGGCGAGGCTGTCTGATTGAGCGGGCTCGGAGAGCGCGCGCTACAGCGACGCAGAGGGCAGCTGGCGCCGAAACGCTGTGACCGTCGCTAGCAGTGCGGCGGCTACGCAGGCGTAGGCGAAGAGGTCGCCGGTGCGCTCGTAGAGTGTAGTAATCTGCAGCGGGACGACGCTGCGATCGAGCACGGCCGCGACGTTCATTTCGGTCGCCGCAACGACCCGACCGTGTGGATCGATGAAAGCAGAGACACCGGTGGTCGTGGCACGGACGACCCAGCTGCGCGTCTCGATGGCTCGCATCGCCACCATCAGCGCGTGCTGGCGCGGGCCGGCGTTGTCACCGAGCCAAGCATCGTTGGAGAGGTTGACCAGCACCTCGGCGCCTTCCATTCGCCGGCGCACCAACTCGGGAAAGACCGCTTCGAAGCAGATCACCACGGCGGTGCGTCCGAGACGCGTCTCGAGCGGCACGTCGGAGACGCCGGGGGTGAAGCTGCGCACCCGTTCGAAATTGCGGCGCAGCAGCCGGATCGTGCGCAGCGGGAAGTACTCGCCGAAGGGCAGCAGGTGTTCCTTGTCGTAGCGAGCGGTGATCGCGCCGCCGGGTTGGATGGCGAAGGCCGAGTTGTAGTA
>DASPMH010000610.1:0-13006 GCA_035627175.1 Terriglobales bacterium
CGAAACGCTCGGCGACATCATCGGCCCCGAGCAGATGCCTTCGGCGGACCGCCCCGAGGATCTGCGGCCGGAAGGGTTTGCCGACGCGACAAGCTGGTTGACGCGTCAGGCCGAGCTCTGGCTCGGCGATGACGCCGCGGCTGTCGATGCCTGCGAGATCGGCCGCCGCCTCGAGCGCCATCCGTTCACGCGAGACCTGCTGCGCAGCCTGCGCGGGCGGGTGCGGTCGTGGCAGGAGCTCGACGCGGCATTGGCGCATCGTCTGCCGGACTGGCTGCGCGATACTGAGGAGCTTCGCTGGCTCAAGCTGCAATCGTTCCTCGCGCTGATCTCACACGCCCGCCGACCCGAGCCCGACGGGCGGGGAGGATTCCAAGAGAGGCCGTTCCTCCAGGTGCAGGTTCAACTGTGGTTGCGCGAGCTGCGCCAGCTCGTCTGCCGCGTCGGCGGCGAAGGCGCGCCCGGCTTCGCCTGGGAATCCGAGCGGCCCGCTTTCGATATTGCTCGACCGGTACACTGGCTGCCGCTCGCGCACTGCCGCGAATGCGGCGGCATCGGCTTCGCCAGTGCGCAGAAGCCGGCGGAGCAGCGACTGCTCGGTGAGCGCGACAAGATCGGACTCGAGTGGCTGCACCGCAGCCAGTACGCCCGTTACCTGCAGATCCGTCCGGCCGACATCGAGCAGGGATTCCCGACGTGGCTCTGCCCCGCCTGCTTGCGGGTAAGCACCGATTCGTCATGTCGCTGCGGCGCGGAGCCGTCGACCCTGCCGGTACGCATCGAAGCGACGATGTCCGAAGCGAGGCCGGCGCGCTTTCTTGCTCGCTGCCCCGACTGCGGCACCGACGGCAGTCTGGGCATGCTCGGCTCTCGTGCGCCCAGTCTGCAGAGTGTCGCGATCAGCCATCTGTTCCTCTCCGACTACAATCAGGACCGCAAGCTGCTCGCATTCACCGACTCGGTCCAGGATGCGACCCACCGGGCCGGCTTCTTCGGCGCCCGCACCTACCGTTTCAATCTGCGCACGGCGATCCAGGGGGTGCTCGAGGCCACCGGGGTCGATCTGCCGCTCGTCGGCTTCGAGGACCAGATATTGAAGCACTGGGGGCAGACCGTCGAACGCCCGCGATTGATCGCGACACTGTGGCCGGCCGATCTACGGGAGCTTCCTGAGTTCGAAGCGTTTCTCGAAAGCAATAACAAGGAGCGGGCGGCGAAGCTCGAAAGCAGTCTCCGTCGGCGTCTGTCGTGGGAAGTTACGCTGGAGTACGGCCACGCCGTCCGCGCCGGGCGTACGCTCGAGCGCAGTCTCTGCTCGACCGTCGCGATCGACCCCGAGCGTCTCCATCGGGCGGCCCACTGGCTCGGGGTCGAGCTGGCGGACGATTGTGCGCTCGACGATCCGCCGCCGAACGGATTCGATCCGCGGGCACTATCGTATTTCCTCGCCGGCATCCTCCAGCGATTGCGCCTGCGCGGCGGCATCCATCATCCATTGCTCGACCGTTACATCGCGGACAATGGCAACTGGTTCTGGCTGACCAAGCGGAAGAATCCGCTGATGTCGCCGTTCAGCCAGGAGAGCGTGCTGCCGCGCTTCCTGACCGACCGGGTTCCGGCCGAGGGTCGGGCCGGCGTCTTCGACTGTATCTTCAGCTCGCCGAAGCAATGGACCTGGTTCCGAGACTGGGCGGCGCGAGCTCTCGGCATCGATCGGCAGGACAGCGGCATCAACGACCTCTACCGCAAGGTGATGAACGCGCTCGAGCACGCAAAGCTCGTGGTGCGGCTGTCCGCGGGGAGATCGGATCACGCCTGGGGGATCGATCCGGCGGTGCTGCGGATCACCCGCGAGGTAGGGCGGGTGCGCTGCCCGGCGTGCCGGCGCCAGCAGGGCGTGCCGGCGGCGGAGCTGGACCAGTGGGTCGATCAGCCGTGTCCCGCCTACCGCTGCCGCGGGCGACTGGAAGAGCTGCCGCCGGACGGCGCGGCCGCCTACTACAGTCGGGTCTATCGCTCCGGTCGCCTCGGTCGAGTGTTCGCGGCGGAGCACACGGGGCTGCTGACCCGTGCCCAGCGCGAGCGCCTGGAGGAGCAGTTCAAGGAAGGGACTGCTCCGGGGGCGCCCAACCTTTTCGTCTGCACGCCGACGCTCGAAATGGGAATCGACATCGGTGACCTGTCGGCGACCATGCTCTGTTCCGTGCCGCCGACGCCGACGAACTATCTGCAGCGTGTCGGCCGCGCCGGTCGCGTCACCGGTAACGCGCTGACCCTGACCGTCGCGGTCAGCCGACCGCACGATCTGTACTTTCATGCCGAGCCGCTCGAGATGATCGCCGGACTGGTGCTGCCGCCCGGGTGCTTCCTCGACGCGCCGGAGATGCTCAAGCGGCAGTACGTCGCCCACGCGATGGACTGCTGGGCACGCCAGGAGCGCAAGCTCGCTCGCATTCCACCGCAGACAGCCTTCGTCCTCGGTGAAGCCGGCAAGGTCGGATTTCCCGGCGCCTTCATCGAACACTATCGCGCGCATCAGGCCGAAATCCGCGCCGCTTTCTTTGCCCGCTTCGGCGCGACGATCTCGGCCGACAATCGCGATCGGCTCGAAGCCTTCGGGACGGGTGACGAGGTGGTGCGGCTGGTGCTCCAGGCTTTCGACGACGTCCGCCTCGAGAGGGAGGACCTGCGCTCGATTCAGCGACGGGTACGCGAGAAGGTTCAGGAGATCGAGCTCAACCCGGACAAGTTCGACAATCCCGAGGAAGAGAAAGCCGACGCGGAGGAAACCCGCCGGATGGTGGCGCGTCTGATCGACGAGCTCGGCAAGAAGTATCCGCTGAATGTTCTGAGCGATGCCGGTGTGTTGCCGAACTATGCGTTCCCCGAGCCAGGCGTGATGCTGCGGTCGGTGGTGGCGGACGAGCAGGAAGGCGGCAAGCGCAAGTACCAGTCCTACGAGTTCGTCCGGCCGGCTTCGAGCGCGATCCGCGAGCTGGCGCCGTTCAATACCTTCTATGCCGATGGGCGGCGGGTTCGCATCAATGAGATCGATATCGGCAGCAAGGTCCGCCCGCTGACGGAGACCTGGCGTCTCTGCCCCGCCTGCAGCCACATGGAGCGCCAGGTGGAGACGATGGAGGCGGCGGCGCAGTGCCCGCGCTGCGGCAGCGGCGCCTGGGCGGACGCGGGGCAACTGCGCACCCTCGTGCATTTCCGCCGCTCGCGCTCGCTCGCCTCGCGTCTGGAGGCGACCACCGTCGACGATCGCGATGATCGCGAGGAAGCGTACTACGAGCTGGCCGATCTGATCGATGTTGGGCCGGAGAATCGCAACGGTGCCCGGCTGATCGAGGAGCTGCCGTTCGGCTACGAGCTGCTGCAGGGGTTGACACTGCGCGAGATCAATTTTGGCGCGCAGGGCGGCAGCGGCGGCGGCCTCTTCGTCAATGGTTCCGAAGTCAGCGCGGGCGGTTTCGAGGTGTGTGTCGACTGCGGTCGGATCCGCGAGGGCGATGCCATCCGGCATCAGGGCCACTGTCCGGCGACGAAGAAGGGGAAGAAGGAGAATTGTCAGTCGATCTTCCTCTATCGGCAGATCGAGTCGGAGGCGATTCGTATTTTGCTGCCGGTGTCGGAGCATGACGTCGATCGCAAGCGCGCTTCGTTGAAGGCGGCGCTGCAGCTCGGCTTCCGCCGCCATTTCGAAGGCGACCCGGGGCACTTGCAGATCAAATGGATGCGCGAGCCGGTCGCGGGCGGCAGCGGTCACCGGCAGTTTCTGGTGGTCTTCGATGCCGTGCCCGGTGGTACGGGATATCTGGCGGAGCTGTGGCGTGGTGATCGCTTTCTCGAGATTCTCGAGCGGGCGAAGCAAGCGCTCGAGAGCTGCATCTGCAATCAGAATGAAGCGAAGGACGGCTGCTACCGCTGTCTGTTCGCTTATCAGAATCAACGCGATCTCGAGCTGACCTCGCGCAACGAAGCCATCCGCATGCTTGGCGAGATCCTGTCCCGCCGCGAACGACTACGTCCGGTCGACACGCTTTCGGATGCGACTGTCGACACGCTGCTCGAAAGCGAGCTCGAGCGGCGCTTTTTGGAAGTGGTCGAGGCGCAGGCTCGCGCGGGCGGGGGCAAATGGGAGCAGACGATCCACTGTGGCGAGAAGCGCTGGATCTACCGCTGCGGCGGTTAGGCATGGGAGGTGCGGGCGCAAATGCCGCTCGGTGAACGCGACGGCGTCACCCAGGCATGCCGGCCGGATTTCGTCTTCCTGCCACTGTCAGGGGATCCGTCGATTCAACCCGTTGCCGTGTTCTGCGACAGCGTCGCGTTCCATGTTCAACCAGGCGAGCCCAGCGCTAGGCTGGCGGACGACATTCGCAAGCGACGCGGCATTCTCGATTCGGGCCGATGGTGCGTGTGGTCGGTGACGTGGAAGGATCTCGACGACTTCGAAGCTGGTAAGGGGCCGTCGCATGACACGTTGTGGGAGAACGTGGCAGCGGCTCAGCTCGGTAAGGCTGCCGAATTGATGCAGTTGGCGCTGCCGAGATCGACTGCTGCGAAGGGTAGCTTCGATCTGTTGTTGATGTATCTCGCTGACCCGCGCTCAGAGCCGTGGAAGAAGCTGGCGAGCACGTGCTCGCTCGGCTGGCTAAGCTCTCCGCCGTTTCTGCAGCCTGAAGTCGCGATCGCCTTGGAGAACGAGTTGCTGACGCACTCGCTGGTCGAGCCGCGGCCGCTCGCGACGCAGCCCAAACCGGGAGCTGTGCTCGGCCGGGCGCTATGGAGAGATCACTATGTCGCGCTCGCGATCGTTGAGCTGAAACAGATCGGGCTCAAGAACCCGGACGCGGTGCGTTGGACGCTGCGGTTAATGGATGAAGCCGCGCGCCGCGCCGATGCGGCGTTCGAGGAATCATGGCGCACCTTCCTGCACGCCTGGAACGTGATGCAGTTCCATCCTCAGGTCGAGGTGGTCAGCTCCGAGATGCTGGACGCGACAGCGCCCGCAGCCGCGCCGGCTTGGCAGGTGAGCGCCGAAGCAGCCGAGGGCCAACTGCAAGACTCTGGGCTGGGCGAGGTGTACCTCACCGCAGAGGCGAAGGAGCTGATCACCGGGCTCGGTCCGCTCGATGTGCCTGCCCCGGTGGTGGCTTATGAGCTGGATGCGCAAGACGGCAGGTGCGGCGCGGAAGCGGATTTGGCGTGGCCAGAGGCGCGTGTGGCGGTGCTCGCGGCGCGGCAGGTAGAGGACGCGGAGATTTTTTTGCGCGCCGGCTGGAAGGTGTTGCAGCACCCGACGACCGCGGAAGCGGTCCTTGAGGCTCTCTGCAACGGGTAGGAAGGGGGAGTCATGAATAGCCCGCAAGTGGCGTTGTCGAAGGATTTTCTGGAGGCGCTGACACGATTACCGAAGGCGCAGCAGCGCAAGGTGCGCGAATTCACCGAGAAGTTTCAACGTGATCCGCTGCACCCCAGCATCAACCTCGAGCAGATCCACGATTTTCGTGATTCGAAGCTGCGCAGCGTTCGTATTGACCAAGCGTATCGCGCGATCGTCGCGCATCCCCCCAAGGGTGACGTGTGGGTGCTCGTATGGGTCGATCATCACGATGAGGCCTACCGCTGGGCCCGCAACAAGCGCCTCGAGGTCAATCCGCTGTCAGGAGCGTTCCAGCTCTACGATCTAGAACGCGCTACCGATCAGGATCCCCTCCCCCGTGAGCACTTTTCGCGAACGGGGGAGGGCAAATCGCAGGGAGTAGCGGAGCCGACCTCTCAAAATTTGTTCGCTGCAATCGATGACGAAGACCTGTTGCTCGCCGGAGTGCCCCTGCCACTCCTCGCATCGGTGCGTGCCGTTGCCACTGAAACGGACCTCGACGCCCTTGCGGCCCACCTGCCCGCCGACTGCTCCGAGATGCTCTACCTGCTCGCGGCGGGTTACTCGCTGACGGACGCGCTCGAGGAGAGCGCGCGCTCGCGGCCGACCGGAACGATCGACACGGACAACTTCGCCGCTGCCCTGGCGCGGCCTGAATCGCAGCAGCAATTCAAGGTGATCGCGGACGAAGCCGAGCTCGACGAGATCCTCAATGCGCCGCTGGAGAAGTGGCGCATCTTCCTCCATCCGTCTCAGCGCAAGTTGGTGGAGATGAACGCCAACGGCCCCGTGCGCGTCCTCGGTAGCGCTGGTACGGGCAAGACGGTGGTGCTGATGCATCGCGCGCGGCATCTGGCGTTGCGGGTGTTCACCGCGGAGCAGGACCGGATCCTCGTCACGACTTACACCCGCAACCTCGCCGCCGACTTGGCGGCGAATTTGCGCAACCTTTGCGGCTCCGCCTGCGAGCGACTCGAGGTGGTAAATCTGCATAGTTGGGCAATCCAGTTCATGCGCCGGCACAACTGCGAGTTTTCGATCGTGCAGGAAGATGAGCGCCGCCGGTTGTTCGGCTTAGCCTTGGCTGAGGCTGACAACGACCGCTTCTCGCACGCCTTTTATGAGCAGGAGTGGGACGAGGTAATCCAGGATCAGGAGGTCACCACCCTCGACGACTACATCACTGCACGGCGTCTGGGGCGGGGGACGCGGTTGAACCGAGCCGAGCGAGTCGGCGTATGGCGCGTGTTCGACCGATACCGCGAGCTTCTCCGCGATGAGGGCAAGGTCGAGTGGGAGGACGTCATCCGTGAAACACGCCTGTTCATGGAACGCAACAAATTGGATCCCGGATACAAGGCGGTCCTGGCTGACGAGGTACAGGACTTCACCGCTCCCCAATTGCGGCTATTGCGGTTGCTTGCTCCCGAGGGAGCCAACTCGTTGTTTGTGGTCGGAGATGGGCACCAGCGGATCTACGGCAAGCCAAAGCGGCTCAGCAGCTTCGGCATCGACATCCGTGGTCGTTCGCGACGGCTGAAGTTGAACTATCGGACTACCGAAGAGATCCGCAATCACGCCATCGCGGTGCTTGAAGGCTGCACCGTCGACGACCTCGATGGGGGAACGGACACGCTAAGAGGCTATCGCTCGCTCCGGCGAGGAACGCCACCGCAGTTGCGGCTTTTCGCCAAGGAGTCGGAGGAAGCCGCATTCGTGGTGGAGACGGTCCGCCGCTGGCTGGCGGATGAGGTGCCGGCGGAGAGCATCTGCATCTCGGCGCGCACGAACGCGCTCTTGAAGGATCGCTACCAAAAGCTTTTGAAAGCGGCCGTCATCTCATCGGTGATCGTCACCTCCGAGCCGGACAACGACGCCCGCAAACCGGGCGTGCGGCTAGCGACGATGCAACGCATGAAAGGGCTCGAGTTCTCGAAAGTCATACTGGCCGGAATACAGAAAGGTACGTTTCCGCTCGAGGTCGGCGGCCTCGCCGATGAAGCCAGTCGCCAGGATCACGAGCTGCAGGAGCGCTGCCTGTTCTACGTAGGAGCGACGCGAGCGCGAGATGACTTGGTGGTCACAGGGTACGGTGAGCCGAGCCACTTTGTTCCGTGACCATCAACTCGGGCGTTGAAAGCTGCTCCGAGATCTAGCTCGGCTCAGAGGAATCGAGGCGTCCATGGCGCATCGCTCGTATTGGTCCGCTTCAGAAGCGACGCGACGTGTTCGCGAATACGCGCCGCGCTAGAAGGCGGCTCCGTGCTTCACTTTAGATTGCGAATCGCCGGTAGATTCGCTCTCGACGCTTGATTCGACTACCCAAGTGACGACATCCGGATCCAGCCCGAGAGTGTCGAGCACCTCTTTCAAATCGCTTCGTGCGCTGTCAGTGCCGTTCGACCAGATTTCCGTCCCCGGGGCGGGCGCGTGCCGGCGACGAACGAGCGCGAAGCGATGGCCCGATTCCGCTTCGATCAACGCCCCGTCGAAGGCATCGAGATCGTCGTAACTCTCTTCGAAGGCGAGGCCGCAGACCTTCCGCAACCTCATCGGCTCCCACGCGACCAGGGCGATGGGCGTCTCGACTCCTTCTGGCCATTCCGCCAGCGGAATTTGTCGGATACCGCTCATTCGATTTCCACCTTCTTGAGTAGCGGGGATTTTCGCGAAGTCACCCTCGATGCGAACGCCGGCGGTATCCGGACCCCAAGAGGCTTGCCCAGGCGGGCATCCGCGATCCGGTTCGATGTCCGTCTCGAATTCGATGCCATTCACTCCTGTCGGCAGTGGGCCCACGTATGCCTTCACCTTCAGGATGTGGCTGCCTCACGCTGCGCGTCCCCAAACTTCACCGCTGCTACGTTGTCGCTCGGCATCTTCTTTCGTTTGGGTCGGTGTTTGAACCCGATGATAAATCGCCATGGCTGCTTAGAGCCTACAGGTCTGTTCAACGACGACATCGCCCTTCCAGTACGGCTCGGCGCGGATCCACTGGTCGCGAGGCCAAAAGAACGGCTCGGTCAGGACGGCCTCACGGGCGAAGCGTACCCAGCGACAAGCCTCCTCACGGTGATCAAGGTTGCTCGTACAGGATCTTGCCCGCGCGCAACGCCGGTCGCAGAACGCTGCCGGTGCGGTCGCCGCGAGTGGCGATCTCCTCGGGCGTCGTCACGATGATGTCCTTCGAGAGTGGCAGATCCGCGATTTGTCATCTTGCTTAACATGCGTACGACAACGATGCTTGTCGTATGCAGCATCGCTGCGCAGACCAACCGGAGGCCAAGATGAAAGCACGTCGATTGAAGATCGAGAAATCAAGTGATGACGCAAGCGTCGTTCGCCAGCGCATCGACGCGCTCAAGGAACGGCTGAACGAGCTCGCCGATGGCAAGGCGGTGTTCGGAACGATGGCCGATACTCCTCCGGAGGTGGAGGAAGCCTTCCTCCGCAGCGTCCTCGAATTCGAGGAACAGCACAAAGCGCGGCGGCGATAGCCGGCTGCAAGCGGTCTCCTCCGTTCCAAAGCGACGCCGCTCGGGGTAGACCCGTGGTCATGGGCGAGTCCTCCGCCAGCGCCGTGCTGCGCCAGCTCGCCAACTGGGCGAGATCGGATGGTTCGGGGATTGTCTTTGATTCCTCGACCGGGTTCGCGCTTCCGAACGGGGCGAAGCGATCGCCCGACGTCGCCTGGGTCAAGCGCGAGCGGTGGGATCGCCTGACCCCGCAGCAGCAGGAGGAGTTCCCGCCGTTGTGTCCAAATCTGGTCGTCGAAGTACGTTCCCCGTCCGACGATGTGCGTCTGCTTTGGGAGAAGATGGCGGAGTATGTAAGTTGCGGGGCGCAGCTCGGCTGGCTGTTGGACCCGAAGGGCCGGGGGATCCGATACGCCAGGCACGATTGTGACATTGGCGGGCGGGGCTATACCTGGAACGTGGCTTCGCTTCCCCAATCCGCGCTCGAGCCCGCCGGGCGCGAAGCGCAGCTGCTTGCCGAGCTGTTCTGGTGGATGACCGCCGGCGCCACGGTGATCTGGCTCGCCGCCACTGCGCTGACTCTTTACGCCGCTTATGTTTCGCCGCGTCCACACCGTGAGCGCGGCGCCCTGCTGTTGATCGTCATCGGTGGCGTCGCCGCTCCGGTGGTGGTCCTGGCCGTCCTGCTCGCCGTTGGCTTGGCACAGCTGCCCGGCCTGCTCGCGCCGCCGGCCGCGGGGAGTCTCAGAATCTTGATCACCGGCGAGCAGTGGTGGTGGCGCGTGCGCTATCTGCCCGCGGCCGGTGCGCCGGTAGATCTCGCCAACGAGATCCGCCTTCCTGTGGGCGAACCGGTCGACTTTCAACTCGAGAGCGCGGACGTGATCCACTCGTTTTGGATTCCCAGCCTCGGCGGCAAGATGGACATGATCCCCGGGCGCCGCACCCGCCTGACGCTGCATCCGACGCGCGAAGGAACCTACCGCGGCGCCTGCGCCGAGTACTGTGGCGGGTCGCATGCGTGGATGGCGTTCGCGGTGGTGGTGCACAGCCGCGAGGAGTTTCAGCGCTGGCTGGCGCAGCAGGCGGAGCCGGCTGCCGCGCCCACGTCCGCGCCAGCGCGGCTAGGCGCCGAGCTGTTCATCGCCAACGGCTGCGGCGCATGCCACACCATCCGCGGTAGCGCCGCCGACGGGGTCGTCGGGCCGGATCTGACCCACGTCGGCGGCCGCCTTTCGCTCGCTGCCGGCGCTCTCGAAAACGATCGCAACGACTTCCGTCGATGGATCGCGCACACCTACGCGATCAAACCCGAGGTCCACATGCCTGCCTTCGGCATGTTGCCGCCGGCGGAGCTCGAAGCGCTGGCGGTGTACCTCGACAGCTTGCAATGAGAGAGACGCACTACGACGTCGAGCCGCTCGCGCACGAGCCACCGCGCGAGCTGCAGCAAGCGCAAGCCGAGCGCCTGCGCGAGGTTTGGCGCACGCCCAGCGGCTGGCGTTACTGGTCGACGGTCAACAACAGCGACATCGGCGTGTGGTACACCGCCACGGCGTTGTTCTTCTTTCTCTTCGCTGGCGTGTTGGCGCTGGGGATGCGGCTTCAGCTCGCCGTTCCTAACAACGATCTGATTTCGGCCGAGCTCTACAACCAGATGTTCACCGTGCACGGCTCGGTGATGATGTTCCTCTTCGCCATCCCGATCTTCGAGGCGATCGCGGTGACGCTGATGCCGCAGATGTTGGCGGCGCGCGATCTGCCGTTCCCGCGGTTGGCGGCGTTCGGCTTCTGGTGCTTCGTCCTCGGCGGCGTCTTTCTCTCCGGCTCGATCTTCTTCGACGCCGCGCCGAGCGGTGGCTGGTTCATGTATCCGCCGCTGACCTCGAAGTATCAGCCCGGCATCGGGCCGGATATCTGGCTGCTGGGCTTCTCCTTCATCGAGATTGCGGCGATCGCTTCGGCGGTCGAGCTGATCGTCGGCGTGCTCAAGTGCCGGCCGCCGGGAATGCGCATCAATCTGATCCCGCTCTACTGCTGGTACACCATGGTGGCCGCGACGATGATCTTGTTCGCCTTCCCGCCATTGATCGCCGGCAGCCTGCTGCTCGAGGTCGAGCGCGCCTTTGATTGGCCCTTCTTCGATGCCGCACGCGGCGGCGATCCGCTGCTGTGGCAGCACCTGTTCTGGCTGTTCGGCCATCCCGACGTCTACATTATCTTCCTGCCGTCGATCGCGCTGATCGCGATGATCGTGCCCACTTTCGCGCGCACGCCGATCGTCGGCTACGGCTGGATCGTTCTCGCCGCGATCGGCACCGGCTTCCTCAGCTTCGGTCTGTGGGTGCACCACATGTACGTCACCGGGTTGCCGGGGATCTCGCTCGGTTTGTTTTCCGCGGCGTCGATGGCGGTGGCGATTCCGACCGGGGTGCAGTTCTTCTGCTTTGTCGCCACGCTGCTGGTCGGACGCGCCACCCATTCGGTGCCGTTGCTGTGGGTCGTCGGCGGCCTGGTGATCTTTGCACTCGGCGGGCTGACCGGGGTGATGGTTGCGTTAGCGCCGTTCGACTTCCAAGCCCACGACACCTTCTTCGTCGTCGGCCACTTCCACTACGTGCTGATCGGCGGCGCGATCTTCCCGATCCTCGCCGGGCTCTACTATTTCTACCCGCTTTTCGACGGGAAGATGCTGTCGGCGCGGCTGGGGACGATCGGCTTCTGGCTTGCGTTCATCGGGTTCAACCTCGCCTTTTTGCCGATGCATCTCACCGGTATGCGCGGCATGCCGCGGCGGGTGTTCACCTATCCCGCCGATATCGGCTTCGACTTCCTCAATCTGCTCTCGACGATTGGCGCCTTCATCCTTGCCGCAGGCATCGCCGTCGTCGCTTGGGACGTGCTCCGTCCGAAGAAGCGCCAGCCGCATGCGCCGCGCAATCCCTGGAATGCCGGCACGCTCGAGTGGGTGCAGGAGATGCCGGGCGAGCCGTGGGGCATCCGTTCGATCCCGGAGATCGACAGTCGCTATCCGCTGTGGGAGCAGAACAACCTGCTGCGCGACATCGACCAGGGCCGCTTCTATCTGCCCGACGCCGAGGAGGGCCGCCGCGAGACGATCGTCAGCAGCGTGATCGACGCCGAGCCGCTGCAGTGCCAGCGCCTGGCGAGCTCGAGCTTTGTGCCGATGCTGGCGGCGCTGACGACCGGCGGCTTCTTCATCTTCGGCACCTTCCATCGTTGGACCCCAGCGCTGTTGAGCCTTGGCCTCGCCGCCGCGGTGATCAGCTATTGGCTATGGACCGGCACGGCAGAGAAACCGGAGAAGAGTCACAAGCATGTCGGTCTAGGTCTGCGCTTGCCGATCTACGTTTCGGGGGGGGCGTCGGTGGGCTGGTGGGGGATGTTCATCACCATGCTCGCCGACCTGACCGCGTTCATCTGCCTGGTGTTCGGCTACTTCTTCTTCTGGACGATCCACGACGACTTCCCGCCTAATCCTTCTCTGGGACCCGGCGTATGGTGGCCGGGAATTGCCGCCTTGCTGGTGCTTGCCAGTTGGGCGCTGACCCTGCTCGCACGTCGCGCCAACCGCAGCCCGAGCGGCCACGCCTTCTATTTCGCCCTTGCCGCGGCGGTCGGCTGCACCATCGCCGGCGGTGCATTGCTAGCCGCGACACCTTGGCTGTCGGGCCTCGCGCCGTCGCGCCATTCGTATGATGCGACGGTCTCGATCCTGGCGCTGTGGGCTGCGCTGCATTGTGGCGTCGGCATACTGATGCAGCTCTACTGTTTGGCGCGGCGGTGGTCGGGTACGATGGATGCGGAGCACGACATCGACATCGGCAACGTCACGCTCTACTGGCACTTCAATCTGCTGACGACACTGCTGACCGTGGCGGTGATCGCGGGCTTTCCGCTGGTGGCATGATGACCAGCGACCTGCACGAGAGAGAGGAAAGCCTCTGGCGCCTCGCCGCACCGCCTGTCGTGTGGGCGCTGCACTTTCTGCTGTCGTACGGCACTGCGTCGGTGTGGTGCGCCAAGGTGGTGGGGCAGGGCGGCTCGCTCGCCGGAGCGCGCCTCGCGATCGCGGCGTACACCGTGGTGGCACTGGCCGCGATCGCGGCGATAGGCT
>DASPMH010000611.1:0-2806 GCA_035627175.1 Terriglobales bacterium
GCCAACCTGAAGGCACTGGCCGACATGGACGTCGATGCACTGATCGCCGACAACGGCATGCGAAAGCGCGACGAGCGCTTCGCCACGCAGGTCGCGCACAAGGCCAAGCCGGATGCTCTCTCTGACAAGTCGGGCGCGGCCAAGCCGACCAGCACTTTCCCCTACACCGCCTTTACCTTCGATCCGGACAAGCTGACCTGCCACTGCCCGGCCGGAAAAAAGATGTGGCGCACCGGCCGCAATACGGTCATGTCCGGCAAGCGGGTGATCCGTTTTCGCGGCGCCGAGCTCAACTGTGTCGGCTGTCCGCTGCGGGCCAAGTGCATCCGCAAGCCCGAGACGACCAAGGTTCGCCAGGTCGCGTTCTTCCTCGGCACTGCGCACGGCCGCATCAGCTCGCACGGCGAGCGGATGCGAGAACGAACCGACAGCCCTGAGGGTCGAGCGCTCTACGGGCGGCGCTTTGCGACAGTGGAGCCGGTCTTCGGCAACATTCGGTACAACAAGAAGCTGGACAGATTCACGCTACGCGGCCAGAGCAAGGTCGACTCGCAGTGGAAGCTGTTCTGCCTAGTGCACAACATCGAGAAAATGGTGCATCACGGGTACGCCAAGGCGGCGTGAGCCGGGCTGCACCGGCAGCGAGCGCTCAGAAGGCGTAGGGCGGCGCTCAACTCGCCTCCATCGCCGCGAGATCGCGCTCCGAACACACGACGGATGAGTAGTGATCGGCGGATTGGTCCGTGTAGGGGCCGTTTCACCAATGAATTCAGGGTTTTTCTACACCCTCAACGCTGGCATGAGCAGCGGGCGCGAGGCGACCCAGCCTGGAACTACACGTCATGCCCGGCTGCTCCATGCATTGTTGGACATTTGCTCACGTCAGAAGCTCATCCAGTAGCCGCGGCAACGTAGTAAGATCACGAAACCACCATCGATATGCGCTCTTCAGCCACGTTTGGCTCGCTGCGATCCACGCCGGCCATGTCCGGCGAACGAGTGAGTCGTCAATGCCGCGGTCGCGCCAAAGCCGGACTACCTGTTCACGTTCGTTTGAAAGTAACCTGATCGCCCGACGTTTGATGTCTTCGTCCTCGGTTTCGAAACAAAGCGGTATCTCGAGCCGGAGAGCCGTCGGGGCAGGAATTGCGTTGGTGTTCGCAACCAGAGTCTCGACGTACTCCAGGACGTTTAATGCCATGTAGTAAGCGGACAACGACGCCTTGTACTCGGCGGAGTCTGCAAACATGACTGCGAGCCACGGCCATTGCTCGTACAGCCCGTTCAGCGTCGCCCAAGCGGTGGCGCAATTCCCCTCGAAGGCCGCAGGCCAGCCAATCGCACCAGGGTGCTTCCAGAACGGCATGACATGCTGGTCGCCCGGGAACTGCGTCCTTGAAATCGCAAGCTTGATTGCTTGGTCTACCTGTTGGGTCGCAAGGCAAGCGGCACCATGTACCCCCTGATAGACGTATGCGAGAGTTAGAGGGAAATCGACGATGAGCGTGCGTCCGGACCGGTTCCAATTCCGGGGATAAAGGATGTCGTCAAGAAGCGCGCGCTGATTGTTGAACTTGGAATCGGTGGATTGAATTCCCGCGAGGGCGATTGCTACTAGCGGTGCATGTGTAGCGACGCCGGATACAGCCAGGGGCAAAACGTCCTTCCATGTATTGGGTAGGGCTTGCTCGTGCTCATCTCTCCATGCCTGCAAGTCGCGGGATACTCGGGTTCGAGCACGGTTGACCAAGCGACGCCACTCATAGAGATCACGCGCGACCGCCACCCGAACTGCATTCTCGTAGACGATCTCTATGGATTCTTCGCTCTGGAGTTCCTTCGGAGTCTCGGATGGCGGGCTTCCCTTCTCTATCGTCGGACGTGGCTCCGTTTCGCGGGGTACACGCAGAAAGGGATTCCTGCCTAGCCGAGGCTTCGGTACCGAGGGCGCACCATGCAAATCACGGATGAGCTGCTCGAATTCCTCGTCATTTGCACGACCATCGCTTTGGTTGATGAATTTGCGTGTGCTTACGGACACCGGCAGCTCCGGCGTGTCAGTGTCCTGTCGGATCACTGGAACGAACTTGGAGCTTCCCAAATCCCGAACGAGTTCGGCTGTAACGATCATGGCTTCGTACCCAACGCCGCCTTGCCCTTCGTTGGCTTTGTGTACGTACTTGTCCGTACAGATCATCAATACGCGGTCGGCTTCACGAACACTTCTCTCCATGAATTTCGGGACGTCATCGCCGAAGCCGAGGTCCCATTGGTCAAGGATGACATCAATACCGTTGCTCATCAGGCGTCCGGCTAGGTCCGCAACCCACTTTTTGTGTTCTGGTGAATCGTGCGAGTACGAAATGAATACTCGCGGCGAATTCTGGTCACTTGCCATCTAAAGCCTCAAGTCCAACTACTAATCAACCGACCTATCCATCTCGCCCCCGCCCCGCCAAGCCCGCCATATATGCCGACTACCGCGGCATGCACAGCCGCAACCGCACAAGTCGCCACGAGAAACGTCGTTCGTCGGCTTGAAGTGATACGCCGCGGACGCGGCGATTCAAGAAATCGGTGTGCTACGTCACCACTGAGCGTGCTCTCGCTACGCCGCCGGCCGTCTCTGCCTCTCCCCGCTCGCCTCACGAATCATCCGCCCGATCTCCATCCGGCAAGACCCGCACCCGGTCCCGGCCCGCGTGGCCGCACCAACCGCCGCCGTCGTCGCCGCTCCAGCTTCGATAGCGCCGCGGATCGCGACCGCACCGACGTCGAAGCACGCACACACGACGGCACCGCATCT
>DASPMH010000612.1:0-3733 GCA_035627175.1 Terriglobales bacterium
TGCCGAGGACACGAATCCAGGGCCGCAGCGCATCGTCGAGCCAGGACGAGATGTTCTCCGCCGACACGCCGAGCGGGCCGCAGCTGCTGCGCATGAACGCCGCGGTCATCGCCTGCGCCTGGTCCGCGCTCAGAGGGAGCACCACGCTCATCTCGCGCCCGAGCTCGTAGCCGCCGCTCTGGGTATTGGCTTCGACAAACCAGCGGCTGCCGACGGCAGGCCGGTAGAACCATTCGTCGATGATGTCGTCGAGTAGATAACAGAGGAAGCGCAGCGTCGGGTCGTGCGGAATCACGCTCGCTCCGGGCAGCTTGCTGTCGAGATATTCGATCATCGCGGAGCTGTCCCACATCAGTACGCCATCGGGCGTTTCGATCGCCGGGATCCCGCCCGGAAAGCCACGCGCCGCCAGCGGCGCCGGCGGCACCCCGCCGGTGCGCCGCAGGATCCACCAGATCCCTTTATGGTCGAGGTAGCCGGTCATCTTGCGGGTGAAGTAGGAGTGCATCAGGCCGAACACCTGAAACGGTCGCGCATTGGTCATCGGCGCCCCATAGCACGGGCCTCGTGCGGAGCTGGAGCGTTGACGGCCATCCTTTCTTCGTGCTCTTCGTGACTTCGTGGTCAATCAGCGTCCGCAGGCGGAGCTTCTCGAGCTGTGGTTCGCCGACTGCCGCGATACCGGCAAGGGGCGGAACGAGCTGTGGTTCGGCGGCGGCAGGCGTTTCGATGACGAGTTGCGGCAGCGCTTCGGCGAGCTGCATGCCGAGGCGATCCGCGGCGAGCTCGACCGCTGGGCGGATACGCCGCACGGCCTGCTGGCGCTGGTGCTGCTACTCGATCAGCTGTCGCGCAATCTCCACCGCGGCACGGCGGCAGCATTCGCCGGCGATGCCGCTGCGCTACGCTTGGCGCGAGCTGCGGTCGAACGGGGCTGGGATCGCACCATGCACCCGTTCGAACGCGCCTTCCTCTATCTGCCCTTCGAGCATTCCGAGAGCCTAGAGGACCAGGAGCAGTCGGTGCGGCTGTTCACCGCGCTGCGCGACGAGACTGGCGGCGCCTTCGATACCGAGGAAGCGCTGCGCTACGCCCTCGAGCACCGCAACGCCATCGTGCGCTTCGGCCGCTTCCCGCATCGCAACGCCTGCCTCGGCCGCCATCCGACACCGGAAGAACAGCACTACCTGACAACCGCCCCCCGCTACGGCCAATGACAGGCATGGCCGCCTTTCCTAAAGGGGACCAACACCGTTGAGCGCGCCCCCTGTCCCAAAGGGCTGAGGCTTTCGCCGGCGAAAGCCTCAGCGCCGCAGGCGCAGGGGGATTTCTGCGCGCAGCTGCGTCGTGCAGCGCAGTGTCAAATCCCCCGTGCCCTTCGGGCACTGCCCCCTTTTGCCAAAGGAGCGAACCGTCGCAGAGCGCAGCTACAGCCGAATCTTCACCTCGACAGCAGGCGCGCCGCGATCGCGCCGAAGGAGTAGAGCGGCACCAGCAGGAACAGCAGCATCATCACCGCCGGCGGCAACACTTCCAGCCCGGCGCTGTGGTTGAACACCAGCACGCCGATCAGCACATAGTTGGCCACCCCTCCCCAATGACCGAGACGCGAGCCGATCAACGATGGCGCCCGCGGCGTACGCCGCAGCGAATCGACGAAGTAGAAGGCAAACGACGCGGCGATCGAAGCCGGCACCCACCACGGCGCCAGACCCAACCTGACATAGGCCGACAGCGCGACCAGGATGAAGCCGATGTCGGCGAGATGATCGAAGAACCGTCCCGCGGCGCTCGCGGTCCCGGCACGTCGTGCCAGCCGGCCATCGACGACATCGCTTGCCGCAGCGACGGCGAACACCATCCCGGCGAACCAACCGGGCAGCGGGCTGCCGGTCGGTGCAGCACGGCCCGCCAACCAGACGAACACGGGCAGAGCGACCAAGCGTACTGCGGTGACTGCGTGTGCCGCGTATGGCGATCGATCCGTCGTACTCGAGCCTCCGTGCGCTGCTGTAGCGCGGATTCCGCTGCGCTCCTACCGCGATTCGCTATTGATGCCCCCGGCGGCGTTTCGATAGACGTAGCCGTCCAAAGCGATTTCGGCGCTCACGTGCCGAGGAGGGTTCGACATGGTCACCGGTAGCTGCCTCTGCGGCGCGGTTCGCTACCAAGCGACGGCGCCGCTCGGCGAGATGCACCACTGCCACTGCTCGATGTGCCGCAAAGGGCACGGCGCGGCGTTCTCGACCTACGCCCGCAGCGAAGCGGGTGCCTTCCGCTTCACCGCAGGCGAGTCGCTGGTCAAGCAGTACCGCTCCTCGGCACCGATCACCCGCAGCTTCTGCAGCGAGTGCGGCGCTAACCTGCTGTTTCGCTTCGAAGGTATGCCCGAGGCGGTGTGGATCGCCGCCGGCACGATCGACGGCGATCCCGGCGTCCGGCCGAGCGCGCACATCTTTGCCGATTCCAAGGCATGCTGGTTCGACATCACCGACGACCTGCAGAGATTTCCGCAATACCCGCCCTTTTGATCGTCCCGCCGCACAAAGACAGTTCCATTGAGCGAGGCGACGGTTTATCTGCTGCGAGCTGGAGGTTTCATGTATCGCGCTGCCGTCGTTCTCCTGTCTCTCTGCTGGTTCGCTGCAATGGCCGCGGCGGCGCCGCTCGGTACCACCTTCACCTATCAGGGGCAGCTGCGCGATCAGGGCCCGCCGGCAACCGGCAGCTACGATCTGCAGTTCCGCCTGTTCGACAGCCTCGCTGGCGGTGCCCAGATCGGCACCACCGCCAGCGCCAATGACGTTGCCGTCCAAGAGGGTCTGTTCACCGTCGATCTAGATTTCGGCACCACCCCATTCGCCGGCGAAGCCCGCTATCTCGAGATCGCGGTCCGATCCGGCTTCTCCTCGGCAGCCTTCACCACCCTGGCACCGAGGCAGAGACTGGCGCCGGCGCCCTATGCCTTGCACGCCCAGACAGCGGCGAGCGTTGCCTGGGGCGCGATCACCGGGGTTCCCGCAGGACTGGCAGACCAGGTCGACAACGACACCACCTATTCCGCCGGCACCGGTCTGTCGCTGGTCGGCACCGTCTTGAGCGCCGACTTCAGCGAGAGCCAAGCGCGAGTGTTGGGAACGTGCGCCCCCGGCAACAGTATCCGCGCCATCCAGGTCGACGGCACGGTGCAGTGCGAGCCCGACGACGTCGGCGGCGGCGGTACCATCACCGCAGTGGCGCCCGGTGCCGGCCTGAGCGGCGGCGGCAGCAGCGGCAGCGTCCAGCTCGCCGTCGCCTTCGGCGGTAGCGGCGTCGCCAATAGCGCCGCTCGCAGCGACCACCACCACGATGGCGCCTACCAGGCGAAGCGGGCTCGCACCGTGGTGGTCAGCCCTGCCGGCGACGCGCTCGCCAGCGGCAATGCCTTGCTCGCCGCATTCGCCGGCATCACCGCCTCTTCCTGCAGCAATCCTTACCTGCTCGAGCTCGAGCCGGGGGTCTACGACCTCGGCACGCAGCACTTGGTGCTCAAAGAGTGTGTCGACATCGAAGGCTCCGGCGAGCAGACGACGGTGATCCAAGGCACCGGCTCGGCCGCGGCCACCACCGGCACCGTCGTCGGCGCTAACAATGTCGAGCTGCGGCGGCTGACGGTGCGCAGCACCGGCGGTGTCGCGGCCGTGGCGATTCACAGCAATGCGGCAACGCTGCGGCTGAGTCATGTCACCGCGCT
>DASPMH010000613.1:0-4187 GCA_035627175.1 Terriglobales bacterium
ATTGCCCGAGACATTGACGGCCCAGAAGCCTTTCATCTTTCCTATGGTGCGTACGGTTTGGCAGCTCGATGACGGCGACGTTCCCCCGCGGCTGATCACGGCCTATCCTATCGGACTAAGACGATGATCAGCGAGCATGAAACCGTGGTCCTTACAGAGACGTCGCCGAGGTGGGGCTCGAAGCCGGGGACATCGGCACCGTGGTCCACATTCACAACGGCGGTGCCGGCTACGAAGTGGAGATCATGACGCTCGCAGGAGAGATGGTGGCCGTCTTAACACCGACGCGTATGCGGCAAGCCACCAAGCCACCAACCGGCCAGGGAGGATCCAAGAACCATGACCACTTTTCAGGGCAGAGCAGACTTGGTCCGTGAATCTCGGGGATTGGGTCTTCGTTGGACGGTTGGCGGCTTGGAGGCTTGGCTTCGGGTCGAACAAGTCGGCTACCCATCACTCGGCTCGACTACCGACCTACCGCTTCACTTTGAGCCGCCCTTTCCGTCGCGACCATCGCTTGCGCGAGATCGTATGCGGTCGGCATTCGTAGCCACGTGTCGGCCCCGCCGCCCGTCTACAAGTGGCGCGATCCCGCAGATGACCGCTCGGATACCGCCGCTCGAAAACCGGCGGACACGCAGGTATCATTTGTCGCAGTGAGAGGCGCATGGAACGAACGGTCGTAGTGAACGGAAGGCTTTCAGATTCGCGGCACGTGGAGCTGCACGAGCCGGTGACTGGTCTCGAAGGCGAGGTGGAAGTGGTTTTGCGTCCGGCAAGGCCGAAGGCAAAGACGGGCGAGAGTATCTTCGATCTCATTGCCCGTCTGCCTGGGGGGACGCGCTCGAAAGAGGACATCGATCGGCAGATCCAAGAAGAAAGGGACGGCTGGGGCGATAAATGAGCCGCTCGGCCAGCCCTTTCAGAGTCTGGCTCGCGATCGCGTCGCACAGTTACGGGCCGGGTCGGATGCGATCATCTTGATCTCGCGGCTTTCGCGTCTCGAGTGTCGTGTGGCCCCGTTGCGTGAGGGCAAGGCATCACTGCTTGCCGAGTACGACGCGTTCTTCGCGCCAGCGGATCTTGAGGTAGTCGAAATTGACTCGCACGTTATCGAACGGGCTACCGACCTCCGCGCTCGCTATCGATTCAAGACACCCGATGCAATTCACCTCGCAGCCGCAATCGAGCAACGAGCCGAGCTGTTCATCACCGGTGACGACGACCTACAGCGGTGCAGTGAGGTCACGGTCGAAGTCCTTCGGCCTGTAGATCCAGCTCGGTGACGTCGCTCACGTCAGGGAGCTCGGCGCGACAGGCAGCTGAGCACGATCGAACTGGACGACTTGGTACGCGACGTGCAGCCGACTCCATCAACAAGCGTGGCGATGCTCACTGGATAGCGATCAGGGAGATGAAGGTTTGGCTTCTGAAGGTGGAACGCTTTGCGAGATGGTCAGGCTCAGATCGGATCGCTGGATATTCGTAATGCCGTCTCGTCCCATTCCACGACCGGCTCATCACTCGCGCGACCGTACTCCGCCGGGGGGGCCGCCGATTCGTAGCCGATCGCTCGATAGCCACGCAGGCGCTTTTCAAACATGCGGGCAAGCATTGGGACGTCGCGGTCGACGTAATCGAAGATCCGAACCTCGCGCTTGCGGTCGTACAGCCGATGCAGTCGGCCGGCGTACTGCACGAGCGTGCCTTTCCACGACACAGGAAGTGTGAGGAAGAGCGTATCGAGTCGCGCGTCGTCGAAGCCCTCGCCGATGTATCGTCCGGTGGCGAGCACCAGCCTCTCCTCGTTCGGCGGTATGGTGCTGATTCGCTCGGCCACCTCGCGCCGTTGCTTCGCGCCCATCCCGCCCTTGAGGATTATCAGGTTGCGCGCGGCCGGACGGAGCGCCGACTCCAAGTACTCAAGATGTTCTCGTCGTTCGGTGAGCACGAGCGGTGAGCGGCCCTCTTCGAGGGCGTTGAGCACGTCGTTGACGATGAGCTGGTTCCGCTCCTCGTTGGCTACGAGCGCACTGTAAAGACCCTGGATGCTCGCTGTCCCGCCATCCCCATCCAGTTGGAAGCGGGTTTCGCGCGCGATCAGGCGGTGCGCAAATGGGCGCTTGGTGGCTTGGCTTCTCGATTCAACCGCGAAGCGAACCGGCCCGAGCTGCATCTCGATGATCGGGTGGTGGCCATCGCGCCGTTGGGGTGTAGCGGTCAGGCCAGTTACGTACCTGGCCTTGATGTTCGAAAGCACCCGCTCAAACGAGACAGCCGGGACATGGTGACATTCATCAACGATGACGTGCCCGTACCCGGCGACGACGTCGTTGACCACGTCGCCTCGCACGAGACTTTGCAGCATCGCCACATCGAGATGGCCGTTGAGCTTCCGCTTTCCGCCTCCAAGGCGACCAATGGCTTTGGGTTCAATCCCGAGAAACAAGGACAGTTGAGCAACCCACTGGTCGAGCAACGGCTGGCGATGCACCAGGATGAGCGTGCTTCGGGCACGTTGAGCCACCAGGTAAGCCCCGACCACGGTCTTCCCGACTCCGGGCGGTGCGACGAATACACCCGTATCGTGATTGACAAGCGCTTTTGCCGCGCTCAGCTGGACGTCGGTCAACTGACCGTTGAAGCGAGCCTCGAACGCGTCGCCGGCGATTCGCTGGTCGTCAACAAGTAGAGCGATACCACACTCGCGTAAGAGGCTTTCGAGGTTTGCGAGACAGCCGCGAGGGAGAGCGATGTGCTCGGGGAATTCTTCCGCGCACACAATCACCCGCGGCGTAAGCGCCGTCGACAAGCGCATGCTCTGCTTCTTGTAGAATTCCGGATTCTGAAACGCGGCGAGACGTTTGATCTGGTTGAGAACTGCCGACGGCAGTCCGGCTTTCTCAACGAAGATCCGTTGGGCGACCACCGCCCCCACGGTCGGTGGCAGAGGTCCCACTGCCAGAAGACGTTTCGGAACTTCGGATGGCGCGCGCATCCATGGCGCGCGGTTCTCCTCGTCATCGACGAGGTCGACGCTCCGAACCCCGATCACCTGTCCTTTCTTCATTGCTTCCGCAGCGAGGCCGTCGACTGTTGAACGCGAAATGCGACCGCATTCAGAAAGATATCCCCACTGGTCAGCGTAGGGTTCGAACTGATCGTTCACAAAAACCGAGTTGCCGCGCTGGCGTGCTTCGTATTGGAGTGGCAAGGCGATCAGGTTGCCGAATCCGCCGCGGGGCATCGTGTCCTGATTTGGGAAGAGCCTGTCATACGACTCCATACTGAGCTCATGCCGCCGCGCCATGGTTTCGGTGATGAAGAAGCAGCCCATCTTGCGGGCGAGAGCCGCTGGAATCGGTGTCGCGAAGAAGAACCAAGCGTGCGCTCCGTTGCCCGACCGGGATCGTTCGATCGCCACCGGAACGCGTGCGCTACGGCATGTCTCTAAAAACGCAGCAACGTCTTCCCGCCACGAACCCTTGTCGAAGTCCACGGCTAGGAACCAACACGTTTCGTCCTTGAGAAGCGGGTACACGCCAACGACGTGTCGCCCTTGCAGGTGATCGACGACAGCCTCATCGGTTACGTGGAGAAACGCCTGATTCGGGCATTCCCCGCATTTCACTCGCGGTTTCTCACACACGCTCCTCACCCATTCATTGGAGCAAGTAGGTGCATAGCCCTTCTTGCCAGTGCGGGCGTTCTCCCAGAGCCGCGGATAAACATCATCCCGCCCCCGAAACAGAGATCGGAACAGAATGACTTTCTCTTCCGACGTCATCGACGACGGGAGCGAGGGCGCAGATCTTTGCGCCTCAAAGTTCAACGCTGCAAGTTCGCTGCGGAGCTGTCCCAGTCGTATGCGGACATGCTCTCGTTCACGGTCGAGCGTCGCCAATGTCGCTTCTAATTCGGCGATCTGCATGATGAGTGACTCTTGGGAAATGGATGCCATTGGCAATCGCTTCCAAGGTGTAGTGTATACGCCATTCGAGGGAGGGCGGCAGGCCTCACTCAACCTCGCGGGAACGTGAGGCCCTGCCAAGCTCCGCGAGGAATCGATGGCAGACACCTGGATCACGGACCTGACACACTTTCTGGAAGATGGCCGATTGCCCCCCAAGCTTCCGCGCCCGGCGCTCAAGTTGGTCGAGTATCTGGGACGGATTGTCGCAGCGGTC
>DASPMH010000614.1:0-6279 GCA_035627175.1 Terriglobales bacterium
CCGGCCGGCTTCTTGCCACTGCCCCACCCGAATCATCCCGAAGGCGGCATGCTCTTCCCGCGCATGCACATCGACGAAATCAAGCGCCAGGAAGCCCGCGATCTGACCCGCTTCGACCTCGACTACGATCTGCCTGAGCACTTCCTGCCCGAGTTCCCGCCGGCGATCTTCCTGACGACGCGGCCGGATCTCGGCGACGTCTCGCAGGGCCAGCTGGTCACCAACCGCAACTTCTTCGCTCTGTTCAATGGCATCCTGACGCCGAAGCAGCTGACCGGCCTGCGCCTGCTGACTTCGACCTTTCCGCAGCAGCAGTTCAACTTCACCGAGGACCGCCGCTCGCGCGAGCCACATCCCGGCGTCGCCTGCTTCGACTGCCACGCCAATGGCCACACCAACGCCTCGACCCACCTCGTCGGCGACATCCGGCCCCAACACTTCCGCCACCGCATCGACACGCCGTCGCTGCGCGGCGTCAACATCCAGCGCCTGTTCGGCTCGCAGCGCGCGCTCAAGACCGTCGAGGACTTCACCGAGTTCGAGCAGCGCGCCGCCTACTTCGATGGCGACACGGTGATCGCCACCAAAAAGGGCATGAATATTCTCGACCGCGGCAGCCAGGTGCACGACATGAGCGAGTTCCAGGAGCTGCTCGACTTCCCGCCGGCACCCAAGCTGACGGTCTTCGGTGTGCTCGACGAGTCGCAGGCAACCGAGGCGGAGCGGCGCGGCCAGGCGGTATTCTTCGGCAAGGGCAAGTGCTCCACCTGCCACATCCCGCCCTATTACACCGACAATCTGATGCACAATCTCCAGGTCGAGCGCTTCTACACGGCGCGCATGATCAACGGCCGCGCCGCAGCCGCCGACGGGCCGATCAAGACCTTCGTGCTGCGCGGCATCAAGGAATCGCCGCCGTATCTCCACGACGACCGCCTGCTGACCCTCGAGGACACCGTCGAGTTCTTCAACCTGGTGCTCGGCGTCAAGCTGACCGCCGAGGAGAAGGCGGACTTGGTAGCCTTCCTCCGCGTGCTGTAGCGCCAGTCGATTACGGCGACGAGCACGAAAGATCGATTGCGTGAACGCGCACGAGCACGCGCACGAATTGGTGTGCAAAGCCCGTTTTGCGCCAAGCTCCCTACTTGCGCAGCTCACTGCCGTGCAGCACCGCCACCTCGGTGATCGGCAGGCCGCTCTGTGCCGAGACATAGCCGGCGATCTCGCGCAGGCGCGCCTCGGAAGCGTGCGAGGGATCGAGCAGGCTGCTCCAGAAATGGCCGTCGTCGAAGTGCAGCACGAAGGTCCAGCGCTCCTCGATGTCGCCGCTGTGGTTCTCGAACCGCGGCGCGGCACGGATCTCGAGCAGCTCGTCGTAGGGGTAGCTCCGCTCGGCGAACACCACCAGGTGGTCGACGATCATATCGTCGGCGCGAAAAACGACGTACCAGTCGAGCAGCGCCGCGGTCACCGCCGCGGTCACGCCGCCGAACACCAGGTAGAACGGCAGCATCCAGCGCACCGAATCGAACCCGAATTTGCGTGCCTGGTACTCGCGGAACTCGGCGAAGCGCTCGCCGAGCAGCCAGGCGTAGAGCAAGTGCGTCGGGCCGGTGGCGAGGAGGTTGCCAGCGAAGAATGCGACGGCAATCCAGTACAGCGGCGGCACCGTCAGCCGGAATGCCTCACCCGGATACGCCGGTGGATACCGTCGCGCTACCGCCAGCAGCAGCAGGGCACTCGCCGCGATCGACAGCAGCACCAGCACCACGCCGGCAATCTCCCAATAGCGGTAGCGCCGCGCCAGCTCCGTCAGGGGCACTCGCCCGTCGTCGTGACTCGCGCTCCAGCGCGCGTAGGCCCACAGGCACAAGCCGGTGATCAAGGCCCCGGCGGCCGCCGCCGCGATCACCCGCATATTCATCGCGGCACACGTACAAGGCGCGCAGGCGAGCGTGCAACTGTCGCTGCCGTCGCGCTAGCGGAGGCCGGGGGCTTCGTGGCCGCTGGCGGCGACGTATTCCAGGTAGCCGCCGCCGTAGGGGATCGCCCCTTCGCCGGTCAGCTCGAGGATGCGATTGGAGAGTTGCGCCAGAAAGCGGCGATCGTGGGAGACGAACAGCATCGTGCCGTCGTACTCAGCCAGAGCGCGCACCAACATCTCCTTGGTCGCCATGTCGAGGTGGTTGGTCGGCTCGTCGAGGACGAGGAAGTTCGGCCGGTCGTTGAGGATCCGGGCCAGCACCAGTCGCGCCTTCTCACCGCCGGAGAGCACCCGGCAGCTCTTGTCGACATCATCGCCGGAGAAGCCGAAGCAACCGGCGAGGGCGCGCAGCGAGCCGCCGCTGGCGAGCGGAAAGGCCTGCTCGAGCGTCTGCAGCACCGTCAGCTCGGGCGCGAGCAGCTCCATCGCGTGCTGGGCGAAGTAGCCCATACGCACTCCGGCGCCGATGGTGACGCTGCCGTCGTCGGGTCGGCTCTGGCCGGCGATCAGCTTGAGCAGCGTCGATTTGCCGGCGCCGTTGACGCCCATCACCGCCCAGCGCTGGCCGCGGCGGATGCCGAAATCGAAGCGCTCGTAGATCGTCCTGCTGCCGTAGCGCTTGGCGACCTTGGCGAGCTTGACGACGTCGTCGCCCGAACGCGAACAAGGCGGGAAGTCGAACAGCAAAGTGCTGCGGCGCTTGGGCGGCTCGAGCTTGTCGATCTTGTCGAGCTGCTTGATGCGCGATTGCACCTGCGCCGCCTTGGCCGCCTGCGCCTTGAAGCGCTCGATGAAGCGCATCTCCTTGGCGAGCTTCGCCTGCTGGCGCTGGTAGGCGGCCTCCGCCTGCGCTTCGCTCTGGCTGCGCTGGGCTTCGTAGAAGTCGTAGTTGCCCGAGAAGCTGGTCAGCTCGCCGCCATCGATCTCGACGATGCGGGTGACGATACGATTGAGGAACTCGCGATCGTGCGAGGTGATCAGCAGCGCCCCGTCGTAGCTCTTGAGAAAACCCTCGAGCCAGATCAGCGACTCGAGGTCGAGGTGGTTGGAAGGCTCGTCGAGCAGCATCGCCGCCGGTCGCATCAGCAGGATGCGAGCGAGCGCAACCCGCATCTTCCAGCCGCCGGAGAGTCGGCCGACGTCGCCGTCCATCATCTCCTGATCGAAGCCGAGCCCGGCGAGCACCTCGCGCGCCCGCGCGTCGAGCGCATAACCGCCGAGATCCTCGAAACGCCCCTGCACTTCGCCGTAGCGCTCGATCAGCTTTTCCATCTCGTCGAAGCGCTCAGGGTCCGCCATGGCGTGTTCGAGCTCGGCGAGCTCGGCGGCAACGACAGAGACCGGCCCCGCGCCATCCATCACCTCGGCGACGACCGAGCGCCCGGACATCTCGCCGACATCCTGACTGAAGTAGCCGATGGTGACATTGCGATCGATCGACACCTGGCCGTCGTCCGGCGTCTCCTCACGAGTGATCAGGCGAAAGATGGTCGACTTGCCGGCGCCGTTCGGACCGACAAGGCCAACCTTCTCGCCGCGATGAATCGCGGCAGAGGCTTCGAGGAAGAGAATTTGGCGGCCGTGCTGCTTGGAGATCTGGTCGAGGCGGATCATTGGGGGCCTAGGGTGACTGTGGAGCAGTGGAGCAGTGACGCCGGGGGGCTTGGGGGGGAGGCCCGGGTTCCCTCCCCCGTGAGCATATTTTGCGAACGGGGGAGGGTTGGGGAGGGGGCAGACGTCAGCGGCTAACTCCGTGCGCCAGGGTCTTCATCCCGTCGCTGAAGCCGACATCGATCTTGGTCGAGTCGCGCACCGCGACCACTTGGCCGATACCGAAGGTCGGATGGTTGATCAGCTCCTTGCACTCGAAGCGATCCGACAGGCGATACGGGCGGGCGTTCTTGACGTCCTTGCCACGCAGCAAGGCCTCGTAATCGAAGGCAGGCGGGGCATTCTTGGCCGCCCTGGCGCCGCCGCTGGCGCGCTTGGCAGCGGTGCCGGGAGCGCTCTTGCGATGGGCGTGCTGGGCCCCACAGGTGTTGCAGTGGGTACGGGTGATCTTGCCGTTGACGACAGCCTCGATCGTGTGGGCCAGCATCAATTTGCAGCGGGCACACCAACCATCGACACTTTTCCCAATGACCGGTTGACTCATCGATTCTCCTTGGTTCGGTCTCCGCTCATGGCCAAGCGACCGCGGGTCGCAGCATCTGCCGGCGGGGAACCGGTGGCACAGTATAGCAGGATCGCCGCTTGTCGCACGCGCGACCGCCCATGCCGGCAACTTTTTTTGCCCACCACGGCACGACAGCTTCCCCATTGCGCCTCCGGCGGCTAAAGCGCGAGGCATCCGCCAGCCCAGGAGGTTCGCGATGAGCGTTCTGACAGGAAAGACAGCCTTGGTCACCGGCGCCTCGAGCGGCCTCGGCGTCGATTTCGCTACCATTCTCGCCGAACAGGGCTGCAACCTGGTCCTGGTCGCACGGCGGGAAGAGCGGCTGCGCCAACTCGCCGATCAGCTGGTGCAGCGCCACGGCATCCGGGTCGAGATCGTCGCCCTGAGCCTGGCTCCCCTGGGCGCGGCGCAGCAGCTCTACGACCAACTGCGCGAGCGCAACCTGACCATCGACGTGTTGATCAACAACGCCGGCTTCGGCGTGTACGGGCGGTTCGTCGACATCGACTGGCAGCGCGAGGAAGAGATGCTGCGCCTCGACGTCATCGCGCTGGTGCATCTGACCAAGCTGTTCGTCCGCGACATGGTCGCCCGCAATTTCGGCTACGTGCTGCAGGTCGCCTCGATCGGCGCCTATCAACCGTCACCGACCTACGCGACGTATTCGGCCGCCAAAGCCTTCGTGCTCAGCTTCGGCGAGGCGCTCAGCTACGAGCTGCGCCGTACCAATGTGAAGGTGTCGGTGTTGTCGCCCGGAGTGACCGAGACCGAGTTCCTCGAAGTGGCGGGGCAGAACCGCACCTTGTTCCAGCGATTGTCGATCATGCCGAGCCGACCGGTGGCGGAGATCGGCATCCAGGCGATGCTGAAGGGACGCCCGAGCAAGGTTGCCGGAGTGATGAATGCGATGACGGCGTGGAGCTTCCGCTTCGTGCCGCGCCGAGTGCAGGCGGCGATGGCAGAGGTCGCGATGAGCCTCGGCGCCGCCCCGGGAAAGTAAAGCGCGACTAGCGGACCGTCGCCAGCCACACCGTATGCGCCCGGCGGCGTCCCGCCCGCAGCGGAGCGCGTACCTCTTCGACGGCGAAGCCGGAGCGCTGCAGCGAGCGGCGGAAGGCGTGATCGGGCCCGGCAGACCAGATGCCGAGCACCCCACCCGGACGCAGTGCCGCCCGTGCCGCTTCGAGACCGACCGCGGTGTAGAGCCCGCGATTGCTGTCGCGGGTATGCTCCCGCGGTCCGTTGTCGACATCGAGCAGAATGGCGTCGTAGCCAGCCCGACCGCGGCGGATCAGCTCACCGACATCGGCGATATCGATCTCGACCCGAGGATCGTCGAGAGCACGATCGGAGAGGTGAGCGAGCCACTCTCGGTTCCATTCGATGACGGCGGGGATCAGCTCGGCAACGACGACGCAGGCGTCGCGGCGGAGATTGTGGAGGGCCGCGCGCAGGGTGTAGCCCATCCCCAAGCCACCGATCAGTACCCGCGCGCCGCGCCGGTCGCGCAGGCGCGCACAAGCGAGCTCGGCCAGCGCATCCTCAGAGCCATGCACCCGGCTGGTCATCAGCTCGAAGCTGCCGATGCGGATCGAGAACTCGCCGCCGCGCCGATGCAGGGTCAGTTCGTCGGCCGTGCCGGGGATCGGCGCGCGGGCGAGAAGCAGCCAGGGCAACATCGCCGCGGCGATAGCAAGACCGGCGAGCCAAAGCGAAGCCCGCGGCAGTAGAAGTTGGCTCATTTCGTTTGAAGGGTGGCGGCGTTGCGCATAGAGAGCGGCGGATGATGCCGGTCGCGAGCTGTGGCGTGTTGTTGCTCTTGGCGATGACGGCCTTGCCAGCGGGCGCGGTGCAGCGTGAGCTGACCGAGCTGTCGCTCGAAGAGCTGATGGACGTCGAGGTGACCTCGGTGTCGAAGCGGCCCGAGCCGCGCTCCGAGGCGGCCGCCGCGATTGCGGTGATCACCCATGATGAGATCCGCCGCTCCGGTGCCCGCAGCGTCCCCGAAGCGTTGCGCTTCGCCCCCGGCCTACACGTCGCCCGCGTGACGGCCAATTCGTGGGCGGTCAGCTCGCGCGGTTTCTCGAGCATCAACTCCGCCAAGCTGCTGGTGCTCGCC
>DASPMH010000615.1:0-5018 GCA_035627175.1 Terriglobales bacterium
ATCGGCCGGCCGTTGCGCGCGATGACGCACGGCATTTCGTTACCCGACATCGAGGCCCTTGCCGTAACCGTCGTCAGCGGCGGTGCACCGTTCCGCGGGCAAGCCCAAGATGCGGGCGGCCGCGACTTGACGGTCCGGATCGACGCCGATGCCGAGACCGGCGGTGCGGTGCTGCTGCTCGGCGCCGAGCCGCTGGTGTCTTTTGCCGGTGGCGCGCCGACCGATATCGAAAGCAAATACGAGTTGATCGGCATGCTCGCTCACGAGCTGCGCAATCCGCTGGTCCCGCTGCTCAACGTCGTCCACATGCTCGATGGCGAGGCCAATCTGGCCTGGGCGCGGGCGATGATCGAGCGGCAGATCCGCAAGCTCGGAGAGATGATCGACGATCTCTCCGATGTCGCGCGCGCCAGCCGCGGCCGCATCGAGTTGGAGAGGCAGCCGGTCGACCTCGCCCACATCCTGGAGCGCGCTGTCGACGAGACTCGCCCGGGCAACGAAAGTCGTCATCAACACGTCACCTTGCAACTTCCCGCGCGGCCGCTGCTCGTCGAGGGCGACAGCGAGCGCTTGGCTCAGGTTTTCCGCAACCTGCTGCAACACGCCAGCAAGAGTACGCCTTCCGGCGGAGCGATCGCCGTGCGCGCCGAAGCCGCAGGCGAGACCGTCGAAGTGCGCGTCTGCGACAATGGCTACGGCATCACCGCGGAGCAGCTGCAGCTACTCTTCGAGCCTTTCGGCGGCAGCCACGGATCGGTCGATCGCCGCGGCGGGCTGAGCATGGCGCTGGCACTGGCGCGGGCCTTGGTCGAGCTGCACGGCGGCAGCATTCGGGCGAGCAGCGCCGGAACCGGTCAGGGCAGCGAGATCGTCGTCGAGCTGCCACTGGCGCAGGTCCAGCCCGCGGCCGAGCCGACACCGGCTCGCGATGAGATCGTCAGCGCAGAGGACGGCTCGAAGCGGATCCTGATCGTCGAGGACAATGCCGACGCGGCGGCGAGCATGGCGATGGCCTTGCGCAAGAGCGGCTATGACATCGAGCTGGTGCGCGACGGCGCCGGGGCGCTGCAGCGCGCCGCGAGCTTTCACCCGAGAGTGATTCTGCTCGACATCGGCTTGCCGGAAATGGATGGCTTCGAAGTCGCCCGCCAGCTCCGCCGCGATCCCGCAACCGCGGAGGCGCTGATCATCGCAGTCACCGGCTACGGCACCGAGCGCGACCGCCGCCGCGGCCGCGAAGCAGGCTTCGATCACCATCTGGTCAAACCGATCGACCTCAACCACCTCCGCGACCTGATTCGCAAAGAGAAGGCTTGAGGAAGGTCCGCGCCCCCTTTCCCAAAGGGATGAGGCTTTCGCCGGCGGGGATCACACCTGCCGCGCTCTACCGAGCGCAGCTACACACCTGCCGCGCACCTGCCGCGCTCTGCCGAGCGCAGCTACACACCTGGCGCGCACCTGCCGCGCTCTGCCGAGCGCAGCTACACACCTGCCGCGCACCTGCCGCGCTCTGCCGAGCGCAGCTACACATAGCTCAGCGGTCGTTGCGGTCGTCGATGTCGATGGTCACGACCGTGAGGTTGTTGCTCGGCTCTGGCTCATCGTTGCCGAACACCTCGGTCGAGGCGGTCAGCTCGACGGTGCAGCGCTGCGGCGCAAGCTTGTTCGGGGTCAGCACCCCTGCCGCTGCGGCCGACAAGGTCAGCTCGGTCGTCGCTCGGCTCCCGCCACGCACCAGCAGCGCGCCGTGCTCGAGCGTCGCCGTTCCCGCAGGGCAGCTGCCGCCGGTGATCGCCACCGACACGGTGTGGCCCGCGCCATCGGCAGGGCCATCGGCATTGCCGAGGCGAACCTTGGTTGTCTTGGTAGCCTGGGCTCGCCCGGAGCGGATCGACAGCTTGAGCGGCTTGATACTTTCGATCAGCGATTCATGCGCCGGCAGCGGAGCGGTGTCGTTGCCGTCTGCGACGTTGAGCTCCAATGCCGTGACATTGTTCGAGGGGGTGGGATCGGCGGGGCCGCCTTCGGGCGAATGCGCCTCGACCTGCACTGTGCAACGCCACGGCGCGGCGCGACTCGGCGCGAGGATCTCCGCCGCCCGCAGGCGCAAACGCAGCGCCGCCTTGCGCGTCTGCCCACCCGCTAGGATGGTCTCGTCCTGATCGCCGGCGGTCCGCTCGTCGAAATCGGGCGCGCCTTCGATCATTCCCGCCGGGCAATCTCGGCTGCTGGCGCTCAGGCGGACCCGATGGCCCGGGCTTTCCTTCTGCGGCGCGAGATCGGCATTGCGGACTTTGAACGAGATGGTGCGGCGGACCTCGCTCGCTCCGGCTGCGATGGCGAGCGAGATCGGCTTGCGCGGCAACACCACGGTGTCGTGCTGCGCCGGCAGCGGAGTCGCTGTCGGCGATGGCGCCGGCGTGGGAGTGTTCTTGGCGATGGTGAAGGAATCGGCGACCGCGCCGGTGGCATCGATGAAGCGCACCTCGAGCGCCGCCGGTGCCACATCGAGCACCAGCGAGCCGAGCGACAGCAACGAGACGAACATCGCCGGATGATTCAAGGGCGCAACGCTGATCTGCCCGGAGCTGCCGGCGACGGCGTACCGCATCGAAGCGTAACGTCCCCGCCGCATAACCGGGGAAATATGCGTCGATGTCCAGCCCTCGCGTCCCGCCGAAGATCTTACCGATTTCGCAAAAGCTATCGTTAAATGGAGCGCGGTTATTGGCACACGTGCTGGCGATTGCCACTGCAGTCGCGCCGTCTGCGGGCTTTATGGCGACGAACGTGTCCTCGACATCACCTCCGACTTCGAAGACATACAGATCAGGAGACGAAGATCCGGAATTGGTTAAGATGTTATCGGTAAATGCTATCTCAAGCAGGCCGCCACGTCCGAGCGCCACAGATCCCGAACATAGATTACATCCTGGATGATCGGGAGCACCAAGAGCAGCTGCGGGTTCCAGTGAATTCCACTGTGTCGGAGCAGTCCCGCCGCCTGCGCCAGCATTGAATCGGTTGTCATAGCGCAGAACGCTATCCGCAAAGCTGGTAATGCAACCTTGGGGAACGTCTATTCCGCCGCACAGCTCTGCGTAACTTCCAGCGGGTGTTGCTAGCGAGACGAACGCGACTACGGCGACCCCTGCTAAGCGTGAAGTATTCATGATCCAATCCCTCCTTTGGATCATCGACGGGTGTGCTGCTTGTGTGGTCCCCCCGACAATGGAGAGGGATCGTCTAGCCCCTAATAGAGCCCAGCGTCAAGAAATTTGTCCTAGAACCCAAAACTGCTGCAATACCGCCGATCTAGATGTCTAGCGAACCTTGATCGCGTACTTGTCGCCCTTTCCGATGGCCGCGCCGTCCCGCCATCTCCACACCCGGTAGCTTTCAGTCCAAACGCCGACCTCGATCATCCCGTCATAGCCCTCGTAGTCCAGGTCAGCGATCACCTCGTCGTCAGCCTCCCAAGCTCCGTCAGCGGTCTTTGGATTCTTGTTCGTGAGGTAGACCTGCGGGGTCTGATTCAGCGTTAGAATGCGGTTGGCGATCACCTCGTGCCTTGGATGACCGTGCTTCTGACCATTGGATGAGATGGCTACCGTCGGGTGAATCGCCGCCATGAAGTCTGACGATGAGCTAGTCAGAGCCCCGTGATGGTTGATGTGGTAGACGTCGACTTCGGCGCAGTTGTCTTTGATCAGCTCTTCGACGTCCGCCACGCCTCGTCCGGGTCGCCAGTCAGATCGCCAGCTATCAGGTAGCGAAAGTCTCCAGCTCGATCCCGTGGTCTAGCAAGATTACATCGCCTGGTAGCAGACGTAGCCTCGACCCCTTCGGGCTCTGCCACGGCCCCGCCGAGCCCCGCATACGGTATCCTCATCGAGCCGAAAATGGCGTCAATATGCAACTGTGAGATGGAGCGTCTACACAAGCCCTGATGGCGAAATTACCAGAGGTTACTGGCGTGAAGCTGAATCCTGCTTTCCCTGCTTTTCCTGCGCTGATTCCGCGAGTCGACATGGCTGATGTGGAAAATATGATCTGATTTGAGCTATTAAAAACATCCAAAGCAACGGAGACTCGAGGGAGATTTTGTTGGCCAATGTTGAAAATAGAAATTGAAAGATTCTTCTGTGTTCCTACTTCACCTGCTTTTGAAGAGGTTTTAAGAAACGACAGAAAACCTTCGCCATTTGGTTGAGTAGCACTAGTTGGTCCAATATTGAACACAGTGGTATTGCAATTGTCCCACGCGAGAATTTCGGCTTGGGTTTTTGCAAGGCATGTAGTTAAAAAGTATTGCCCTTCACTTGAGGGAATCCATTCACTTGAAGATGCAGGAAATCCATCAATCCCGTCGCTCTGACCTTTCCACGCTGCTTTCTTGGTTTTGCCCGGCGCTAGGGGACTTGAAAACGTGGTTGATACCTCCTTAGATCCGATCATGTGATACTGATTGCTCGTATCTATATGCTCAAGATACCACCTCACCACATACCCATTTAGCGGCTCGTCTCCTGAGTTCCGGATGACGAGCTTCGAATACCACTTCCCACCCAGCGCCTTGAAGCCTTTCTTCGGGAATACATTGAGAGATTCGAAATCAACAGCAGCGTCGGCGTGAGCAAGCGAGGCGGCCAGTGTCGTTGCGGAGAAGGCAACGAGACAGGCGAGTTTCGTTAGCAATTTCATTATAGTGTTCCTTTTTCGTGAAGTGTGCTGCGCGGGCGCAAATGCGGCAACGGCCTCGTTGTACGGACAACTGCTCAAGCACTTCGTGTTAGCCGCGTAAGCTCCACCAGCCGCAACGAGCACGGAAAGCGGGTAGACATCCTGCATGATCCAATCCCTCCTTTGGATCACCGAGGGGATGTCCCGCTAGCTGTTGATCTCTGAACCGGCGGCTGCTTGTTCGCGAGTTGTTTAGGCTGCCTTCCTCTTCGTGTCCATCTGCAGTTCAGATTGATGCTTCTCAAGAGCGGCGATTAGCTTGGGCATGTCTTTGT
>DASPMH010000616.1:0-3346 GCA_035627175.1 Terriglobales bacterium
AGCTCGATTCGAACGCACCGGCATCGCAGTGCGTGCCCGCCGGGCGCACGAAGCCGCGCTGGTCTAGATTGTGAATCGGCGCCGCGTTGCAGACCGCGTCGTTGCCGCCATCGACCGCGATGCTGCCGGCGCTCGGTGCCATCGTCAGCGTCGGCCCGCCGTTGTCGGCGAGCGGATCGAGATGGACATTGGTCGCGGTGGCGCCGCCGCAAGACGAATCGTTGGCATAGTTGAAACCGTCCGCCGAGAGGGAACCGCCGCTGTCGATCCGACAGTTGACGTTGAAGCTGCCGGCCACCGAGGCGAGCAAGGTGTTGTAGAGCGTCACCGGGCGCCGGCTCGAGATGGCGCTGGCGAAGCCGGGTCCGAAGGTCGCGACGTTATCGTAGAACGTGCTGTTGGTGATGGTCAGCGGGGCGAAGCTGGCGCCGCCGTGTGAGATCGCGCCGGCGCCCGTCCCTTTGTTGTTGTAGAAGGTGCTGTTGCTGATGCTGATCGGCCGATTCTCGGCGCGAATCGCCGCGCCGCTGCCGTTTAGATAGTTGTTGGCGAAGGTGCAATTCGTCACCGTCAGATTGACGAAGGCGGTGACCAGCGCACCATCGTTGGCATCGACCAGGTTGAGCCCATGAAAGTGAACCGTCGAGCCGCCCCACGCATCGAAGATGCGCACCCCGCCGGCCATGCCGTTGCCGCCGTCGATGGTGATCTTGCCGTCATAGGCGGCGCCGTCGATCGAGTAGCTGCGATTGTTGAGCGCCAGCATCGAACCGAGCTGGATGGTGCAGACGTTGGCGCCGGTGCAGCCGGGCCCTTGTGGGATGTTGAACACGATCGAGCTGGTGGCCGGCGCATTGATGGCCTCTCGCAACGTACAATCCTGATTGCCGGAGCCTTGGCCGAGGAGGTCGCACGAGCCGTCATCGCTATCGGCGGCGCTGTTGACGATCACATGCGCGCCCTGCTGCGACGGCGTCGGCGTCGAAGTTGGCGGCGCCAGCGGGGTGTGGGTCTCGGTCGGAGTGGCGGTGGCTGGTATCGTTTCAAGCCCGGTTGCCAAAATCGTCGTCCCTGCGCCGACGGCGACGCACTGCTGGCTCGGTTCGATGCACGCGACGCCGGACAAGGCATTCCCCGTCGGGCTTGAGTCCGTTGTCCATAGCGAGCCGTCCCAGGAAACGATTACACCACCCTCGCCGGCGGCTTTGCAGCGCGACGCCGACGAGCAGCTCACACCGAAGAGGTTCGAGGACGTGGCGCTGGTGTCGATGCTCCATGCCGAGCCATCCCAGCTGCGAATCACACCATCGTCTCCGACTGCTTTGCACGAGCTCGTCGTCGCACAGCTCACCGCGCGGTGCGTCGCTGTCGCACCGATGCCATCGAGGTTCCAGCTCGATCCGCTCCAGGTCAACAGGATGCCGTTCTGTCCGACTGCCTTGCACGAGCTGGTCGAAGGGCAGCTGACGCCGAAGAGCGGGCGGGTTCGGTCGAGTGCGACGACGCTGGCGTGATACGAGTCGAGCGACCACCCCACGCCGTCCCAGGAGAGAATCTGGCCGTTGTCGCCGACCGCTTTACACATCGTCGCAGAAGGGCAGGACACCGCGTTGAGATTGGTCGCGATGCCGCTCGCTTCGGCGCTCCAGGTCGTCCCGTCCCAGGAATTGATTTGGCCGGCGAAGCCGACCGCCTTGCACAACGTCGACGAGGGGCAGTCGATGCCGGTGAGTAATCCGCTCGGCGAGGTCTCGAGGCTCCACGCGGTGCCGTTCCAGGACGCGATCGTGCCGAAGTCTCCGATGGATTTACAAAGGAAGGGCGCAGGACAGTCGACGCCGTTGAGATTGGCCTGCGACAGACCGATACGCACCGGCGCGTCATTGCTCCAAATCGATCCGTCCCAATCGGCGACACGGCCGAGGCCGCCGACGGCCTTGCACAACGAATCGGATGGGCACGCCGCTCCATAGATGCTGTTGCCGGCGCCGTAGGAGTCGCTGCTCCAGGCCGAGCCGTCCCACGAGATCAGCAGGCCGCTGTCGCCGCCCGCCTTGCACTGCGACGGCGAGGAGCAGCTAACCGTTCGCAGGGTGCCGCCGCCGGAGCCGTTCTCGTCCTGGCTCCAGCTCGAGCCGTCCCACGCGACGATTTCGCCGAAGAGGCCAACCGCTTTGCAAGCTTCGATTGAAGCGCAGCTCAGACCGTGGAGCTGTTTGGTCAGCGCCGGTAGCGGGTCGTTGCTCCAACTCGAGCCGTCCCATGTCAGAGCGAAGCCGCTGTCGGTCAGAACGGTATGGCCGACTGCTTTGCACAGGGTTGCCGAGGGGCAGGCGATTCCTTTGAGAGATTCGGTGGTACCGCTGGACTCGGCGCTCCACGCCGATCCGTCCCACGACACGATTGTGCCGCCGTCGCCGGCCGCTTTGCATTGGGTGGCCGACGAGCAGCTCACCGCGCGTAGAGTGGTGGTGGTCGCGCTGCTGTCGCCGCTCCAACTGGTGCCGTCCCAGGAAACTACAGTGCCGCCTGCGCCGACGGCCTTGCAGTCGCTCGTCGTTGCACAGGCGATTCCGAACAAGGCCTGTCCCGTCGGACTGGTTTCTTCGACCCAGCTCGAGCCATCCCACGACAGGATCGTGCCGCCGTCGCCAACCGCCTTGCACAGCGTCGCCGACGGGCAGGACACGCCGCCCAGCGTATCGCCTTGCGGCAGGGGGTTTTGCCAGAGCCATGCGTCGGCAGAGGCATGGGCGGGCGAGGGGCTGAGCGAATGGCTCAGCAGGATCAGGCAGCCGATCGCGAGAGATACGAAGCGAGAGCACAATCCGAAGGTCATGGGAGCTCCTGTTGGCATGGCCTGGGACGCTCTTAACGCCTGGCCGATGCGGGTGCGGCGACGAGTCACGCCTCACGCTCTAGGAGCTAGGCTTGGCGGAGTCCTGTGAGAGTTCTGTAATTCTTCTTCAATCCCCCTGCGCCTGCGGCGCTGCCCTCTTTGGCAAAAGGGGCGCACACTATCGGATTAGCTGCGGGACATGCGGCCGGCGCGACGAAAGGCCTCCGCAGCCATGGCGTAGGAGGGCAGGCCGCTCTCGCTGAGCACGCCCACGTGAGTTGTCGTAGTCGTGATCGTCGTGGTGATCGTCATCGAGTCAAAGAAGCCGAGTGCGCGCTTAGCGTGGGCGAGGTCTACCGGCGCGTGCGGAAGCCGACATCGTCGAATGAATTCCGTCATTGTCGATGTGCCTATGTGCTACGCCGACGCCGACCTTCACCCCCACGGCAACACCGACCCACACCGCGACGCCGACGTCTACCTCGACGCCAACGGCGACGCCGACGG
>DASPMH010000617.1:0-3556 GCA_035627175.1 Terriglobales bacterium
TTACCTCCTCTCACCGCCCCGATTGCTTCCGGCTGGAACGACTAGTTGCCGGGTGGGACTCACACCCACTGGAGATCACCGTCTTTGCACGGCACACAGGATAGCCGGCATAAAGCAGCAGTTTCCCGCACTGGCAAATTATCAGACCTAGCCACGCCCCTTCAGGACCCTCGCGTGCGCCCGTATACGGAAGCTGGCGAAACTGAGCGGCGCCCTCGGCAAGAATGAGCTCGGGATCCGATTGCCGGTGGTAACGGCTACCGGCTGTGCATCTACGACCACACCGGCGCGGCGCCGCAGCTCGTCATCGCGGCGGAGGTGGCGGGCGGGGGTACGTGCGGCCCGCGTTCGTGCTGGAAGGAGACAAAGTCCGGTTACGGCTTGCGCGATAGCGCCGGCGCGGGCGCCGGCATCACCCATGTGACGTTGAAGGGCGGTGTCGCGGGCAAGGTCAGTGTGGCGATCAAAGCAAAGGGCGCCTCGTTGCCGCTGCCAACCGCGGGCGGCGAGACTTATCTCGAGGAGGATCCGGTGGTGGTGCAACTGAGCGCTGCAGATGCCGGCGGCTGCTGGGAGAGCCGCTTGGCGACGAGCGACGGGAGCAAGAACACTGCGGGGCTATTCAAAGCGAAGCGCTGACGGGAGGTAATCGGTGGGGTCACCTCAGAAACCGACGCTATCTCCTTGCCGAGATCGCACTTCATCGCGCTGCGGTCAGCTCCGGTTGCGGCGACGATCTTACCTGCGACCGCCCACGGTGCGTTGGACGGCGGCCGCGCGCTGCGGCGCGCAGCTACAAAGTCACCACTGTACGTGGTCGTGGAGGTCACGGCCGGTGGCAGGCTTTGCGAGGGGCTGAGCGCGACCGACCTGGAGCGAATCGACCACGCGGCGTTTGCTCGCGCCAGTGCAGCAGGTAGTAGTCGAGGCGGTCGGTGCGCAGCCGTCGCAGCGATGCCTCGCAGGCACGCCGGCAGCCGCTGCGAGAGGCGTTGGCGGGCAGGACCTTCGACACCAGGAACACCTCGTCACGCCGGCCGGCAACCGCCGCGGCGATGATCTCCTCGGCGGCGCCCGAGCCGTACATTTCCGCGGTGTCAATGTGGGTCATGCCGAGGTCGAGTCCGCGCCGCAGAGCGGTGACGGCAGCGGCGCGCGAAGATTGCTCGAGCTGCCAGGTGCCCTGGCCGATTGCCGCGGCTCACTGTTCGTGCTCGGACGTAATCGTAATTGAAACGACGGGTTGTCAGCCTAAAGCCTGCCCCAAGGATCATGTCCTTGCGTGCGCCTCGCTTAGTCGAGCGATCAGCTTACGGGTGCGGACCAGCTTGCATTCGTCCGCAATGGCGCGCGCCTTGGCGAGCAGATCCTTGCCACGGCGGGCGTCTCCGCGGGCGCCGCGGCGCAGGTGCATGTCGGCGTACATGTAGTAGGCGCGCGCCAGGGCGATGCGAACCCGCTTGCGTTCGTATTCGCCGATGGCGCGCTCGAAATGGGCGGCGGCGTCCTCGTACTTGCCCAAGCATGTTGCGAGCGCGCCGGCGGCGTTGGCGAGCATGCCGTAGCTGACCGCGCCCCAGCCGGCGACGGCCCACCGCGCGGCATTGACCTCCACGACCGGATAGAGCTTGGCCGCCGCGCGTTTGTCATCGAAAGCGGCGCACGCAAGCGCAATGGCGCCGATCGCCATCAGGCGCCGATTGCGGGAATTCTCCCCCGGCAGTGCATCCAGGCCCAGCGCGAGGGCGCGATCGAAGGCGGCGCGGCCGTCCTCCCAGCGATCCGCTTCCACATAGAAATGCGGCAGGAGCCACACCAGCGCGTCGCTGCTCATCCGCTGCGGGTTTTGCTCGACCAAGTCGATGATCTCGTTGATGCGGTCCTGCTCGCGCCGCACCGCGACCATCTGGCTTGAATAGACGATGGTCGCGTTCTGCGGACTGGCGCTGCGGCCGAATTCGAAGGCGGCGTTCGCCAGCAACTCGCCACCCTCGAGATCACCATGAAGCAGAGCCAAGGTGCCGCTGAGGTACAGCGCGCACCACCGATACAGCGGCCGTGCCGATTTTTCCGCCAGCTGCAGCAACGCCTCGGACTCGGCTTCGGCACGCGCGATATCGCCGGCATCGAGTGCGATGACGACTCGCCAACCGTGCGCCGTGGCCATCAGTGCGCCGTCGCCGCTGCGCCGCGCCACCTCGAGCAGCTCCTCGCTGAACGATTCCTGCGCCGGCAGATTGTCCTGGTACCATTGGCCGGCGAGCCAATCGACCAGCGTTTGCGCCAACAAAGTCGCGTCGCCGACCTGCCGCGCCAGCGTCACCGCTTGTGTACTGAGCTCCTCGCAGCGCGGCCGCGTATCGGGGAGGGGGTAAAGCACCACCGCCAGCCGCGCCAGCAATCGCGCCCGCAGCGCCGCCTGGCTGTCATCGATGCGCGCCAGCGCCTGCTCGAGGTATTCGCGCACGTCGGGAGCTTCGAAGTCCCAGATGGTCGCCATGCCCAATGCCGCGCGCGCGAACCATTGCGGGTCGGCGCTGTGGCGCGCGATCGTTGCGGCATCACGAAAAGCCGCTGCGATTCTATCCGCCTCGGCGATCTGTTGCAGGGCTTCGGCATGGCGCACTGCCACTTCCGCCAAGCGTGGATGTGCCGTCGTATCGCCGCCGGTGCCGCCGATCAGCTCCAATGCCTTGGCACAATTGTCGATGGCGTCTTCGTACGCGAGGCGCGCCGTTGCCTGGTGGGCGGCTTGGAGCAGCGCGTCGACCGTTGTATCGACCGGCACGGCCGGCACCGCTCGAAGCAGATGGCGCGCGATCTCGCCGGCACGATCGCCGCTGCCGTCGGCGATTGCCTCGGCCAGATCGCGATGCCAGCGGCGGCGCAGTGGCGGGGTCAGGCGCTGGTAGATCGCGAGCGCCATCAGCGCGTGCTCGAATCCGTAACGCCCCGGGTGCGTCGGGTTCTCACGCAACACCTTGTGCTCGATTGCTTCGTTGATCGCATCCGCCAGCTCGCCGTCGGCGAACGGCAAGAGGTTTTCGAGCAATAGCTCGTCACATTCACTGCCGGCGACAGCGATTGCTTCGAGCAGCTGTTGAGTATTGGTGGATAGCCGTCGCCTGCGGCGCTCGAAGACCTCGACCACATTGGCGGGCAGGAACGGATCGATGTTGCCGGCGGCTGGAGCGCTCGTCGCTGTGCCGGAGTACTGTCGTAGGATTTCTTCGATGAAGAACGGGCTGCCCTCGCTGCTCTGCGCGATCCTGTCGACCAGATCTTGTGGCATCGCTGCGCCGCCGAGATGGGCGATCAGCTCGCGCCGATCGGGCGGCGGTAAACCGCTCAAGGGGATAAGCTCGACCAAGCTGCGGCGCATCAGGGTGTCGAGCGCGACTCGGACCGGCGAGCCCGGCGGCGCATCCTCATCCCGCAAGCTGGCCAGCACATGAGCGCGTGATGCCGCCAGCCGCGGCAAGAGCGCCTGCAGTGCGCGCAGCGAGGCGGTGTCGATCCAGTGAATATCTTCGAGCACGACAGTGATCGGCTCGCT
>DASPMH010000618.1:0-4022 GCA_035627175.1 Terriglobales bacterium
AGAAGTTCGGCCGATAGAACTCGGCCATCTCGGTCTGGGTCAACTCGGTGAGGTAATGACGCAGCTCGGCAGCGGTGTTGCGCCAGGTGAAGTAGCTGTACGACTGGGTGAAGCCGAGCTTGGCGAGCGCTTTCATCCGCGTCGGGCGAGTGAACGCCTCGGCGAGAAAGATGATGTCGGGGTGCTCGCGTTTGATCTCGGCGATCACCCACTCCCAGAAAGCGAGCGGCTTGGTGTGCGGATTGTCGACCCGGAAAATGCGCACCCCGCGGCCGATCCAGAAGCGCAGCAACTCTTTGCACGCATCCCACAGCGCCTCACGTTCGCTGCTCCAGAAATCGAGCGGATAGATGTCCTGGTATTTCTTCGGCGGATTCTCGGCGTACTTGATCGAGCCGTCGGGGCGAATGAAGAACCACTGCGGGTGCTCCTTGACCCAGGGATGATCGGGCGAGCACTGCAGCGCGTAGTCGAGAGCGACGCTGATCCCGTGCCGCTCGGCAGCGGCGACGAAGCGGTCGAAATCTTCGAGAGTTCCGAGATGCGGGTCGACGGCGTCGTGGCCGCCGGCCTCGTTGCCGATCGCCCAGGGGCTGCCGACATCGTTGGGCTCGGCGCCGATCGAATTGTTCTTGCCCTTGCGGAAGGTGTGCCCGATCGGATGGATCGGCGGGAGATAGACGACGTCGAAGCCGAGCTCCGCGAGACGCGGCAGCTGCTGCTCGGCATCGGCAAAGGTGCCGTGCCGCCCCGGCTCCGCCGCCTGCGACCGCGGGAACATCTCGTACCACGAGCCGAAGCGCGCCTTCTCGACGTCCACCACGATCGGATAGCTGCGCGATCGCACCACCTGCTTGACGTCGATGTGACGCCCCATCAGCGCGCGCAGGTCCTCCGCGCTCGCCGACTGAACCCGCGACTCCGGTGCACAGGTGCGATCGGTAAGTGCGGCGGCGCGCTGGCGTAGCAGCGCCCGCTCTTCGCCGCGGGCACGCCGCGCCGCCGCTTCGAGCAGCAGCGCGCCCTCGCTGAGCTCGAGGGAAACGTCCTGGCGGGCCTCGAACTTCTTGTTCAACTCGCTGCGCCAGGTGCCGAAGACATCGGGCCACGCTTCGATGATCAGCTCCCAATTGCCGGCACGATCTACGACGAAGGAAGCGAACCAGCGGTCCTCGTCATAATGGTAGCTCAACGGCGCATAGTGCCAGCTGTGCTCGCCGGCGAGCCGGAAACAGACCCGGCCGGCGACCAGGTCGTGGCCATCTTTGATCAAGTCGACACCGACATCGACCCGGTCTCGAACCACCCTCTTGACCGGATAGCGCCCGCAATCGACAGACGGAGAAACGTTCTCGATCAGGACGCGCGGGAAGCGGGCATTCCGCGCCGCGGACGCAATCGACATATGCAGTTCGATAGCGGCGCGTATGGAAGTGGTCAACTAAGCATCGCGCAGCATCACTGCGTCGTGGTACATCCTTTAGCAGCCTCCGACGTCGTGTCAGGGCTTCCCCGGGCGCAGGATTGCCCGAGGACGGCGGCCCAAATGCGTTGGACGGGGTGCCAGCAGGGCCTCATTGTAAGCAACCATGCCGCGTAACACTTACCTGGTCACCTACGACATCTGCGACGACAAGCGCTTGCGCGCCGTTTATAAGGCGATGCGCGATTTCGGCGATCACCTGCAGTATTCCGTCTTCGAGTGTCAGCTGACGCCAACCGACCTGGCGCGCTGCCGCCACGTGCTCAGCGAAATCATTCACCACCACGACGATCAGGTGCTGTTCGTCGATCTCGGTCCCACCGAAGGTCGCGGCGATCGAGTCATCACCGCGCTCGGCAAGCCCTACTCTCCGATCGATGCCTCCTGCCTGATCGTCGATGGTCGCGAGCGACCGCCGGAAGAAGATGTGGTATAGGCTGCCTTCAAAGGCTTGCTCGGGAGGGGACCATGCAAAGCTCTGCGCGCTCCAAGACCGTTTCGCCGCCAATACCCACCACCGGCGCGCCATTGCCCGCCGGCTCGATTCGCGCCCGCGAGCTGCCCGAGTATCTGCCGGCGCGGATGGTCAACGAATGGGTCTACTGCCCGAGGCTCTTTTACTACGAGTGGGTCGAGGGTCTGTTCGCCCATAGCTCCGACACCGTCGAGGGCGCCCTGCGCCACGAAAAGCTGGAGACGAAGGCCGACCCGCTGCCTACCCCCGAAGAGGTCGCCGAGGGCGATGCGTTGCGCTCGCGCTCGGTCGAGCTCGGCAGCGAGACGTACAAGCTGATTGCCAAGATGGACCTGATCGAAGGGGCGGATGGCGTCGTCTCGCCGGTCGAATACAAACGCGGCTCGCCGCGCGATACCGACGCCGGCCCCGAAGCCTGGCCGGCGGATCGCGCTCAGGTCTGTGTCCAGGCGCTGATCCTGCGCGACAATGGCTACCGCTGCGACGAGGCGGTGATTTACTACAACATGACCAAGCAGCGCGTGCGCGTCGCCATCGACGAGGCGCTAGTCAACGAAACCCTTGGCGCGATCGACCAGGCCTGGGCGGCGGCGCGCAGCGGACGCATCCCGCCGCCGCTGGTCGACAGCCCCAAGTGTCCGCGCTGCTCGCTGGTATCCATTTGTCTGCCGGACGAGACGACGATGGTTGCAAGTCAGCCGAGCCGTGAGCTGCAACTGTCGCTGTTCGAGGATGTCTATGCGCAGCAAGAAGTGATCGCAGTGATCGGCAGCGGCGACCCTCCGATCCGGCGACTGGTGCCAGCGCGCGACGACCTGCGCCCGCTGTACGTCACCGGACACGGCTTGACCATCGGCAAGAGCGGAGAAGTGCTGCAGGTACGCGATCGCAAAGGGGTGGTCACCGAGGCTCGTATCGGCGAGATCTGCCAGGTGAATCTGTTTGGCAACGTCATGCTGACCGCGGCCGCGTTGCAGGGACTGTGTTGGTCCGAGAAGCCGATCGCGCATTTCTCGTATGGCGGTTGGTTTTATGGGCTCACCCAAGGAATGGGCTTGAAGAACGTCTTTCTGCGGCGCGCCCAATTCGAGCGAGCCGATGACGCAGCGTTTGCGCTCGGCCTCGCGCGGCAGTTGGTCGCGAGCAAGGTTCGCAACCAGCGCACCATGTTACAGCGCAACCATGTCGAGCCGCCGAGACTCGCCTTGCTGCGCTTGAAGCGGATGGCGGACGACGCGCTGGCCGCCGAACGGCTAGACGAGCTGTTGGGAATCGAGGGCAGCGCCGCGCGCATTTACTTCGGCGAGTTCGCGGGCATGTTGAAAGCGAAGGACACCGACCCCGCCGCTCGCGATGATTCGGAGGAGAGGCTTCGCTTCGACTTTCAGGGCCGTAACCGGCGCCCCCCGCGCGACCCGGTCAACGCCCTGCTGTCTTTGGCGTACAGCCTGCTGGCGAAGGACCTGACGATCATTTGTCACGCCGTCGGCTTCGATCCGTTCATCGGCTACTACCATCAGCCGCGCTTCGGCCGGCCGGCGCTGGCGCTCGATCTGATGGAAGGCTTTCGACCGTTGGTCGCGGACTCGACCGTGTTGAGCGCGATCAACACGCGGATGGTGACGGCGGACGATTTCCAGCAGGTCGGTCCGGCGGTGGGGTTGAAGCCGAGCGGCCGCAAGCAATTCATCCGGGCGTACGAGCAACGGATGGACGCGCTGGTGACGCATCCGGTATTCGGCTATCGGGTGAGCTATCGCCGCATCTTGGAGATTCAAGCGAGGTTGTTGGGCCGGGTGATCACCGGCGAGGTACGAGACTATGTCGGATTCGAAACCCGCTGAGGTTCGCGTGCCGGGGCTTGCGAGCGGTCCGGTGACCGCGCTATTGCGGGACCCGCTCGCGCCCGCCAACTCTCGGTAAAACCACATGAACCGCAGCACCGAAGCGGAGGGCGCGCCGCTCAAGTCACCGCTGGTGAGGGGTCGCTCGCAACCAGCGGCAAAGCTCTTTGAAATTCAAGCGGTTCCATGACATCCCCTTCCGCGCTCGTTCGAGCGCGGC
>DASPMH010000619.1:0-3303 GCA_035627175.1 Terriglobales bacterium
TACAGTACATGCGGTCTGCTCGAGTGTCGACGAGAGGATTCGATTGCCGCCCGAGGCCCCGCTTGAATCAGAGGCTCAGCCCCTCCGCTTTCAGCGCTCGCTGCGCGGCTGGAAGAGATTTGATCCGCTCGGCGTAGCGGCCGAGCTCGGGCCAGCGGCTGGTGTCGATTTTCATCTTGTCCGCCCAGGTGAGCATGACGAACAGGTAAGCGTCGGGCGCACTGAAGTGATCGCCGGCTAAGAATGACTGGGCGCCGAGGCGCTTGGCGACGAACTCGAAGCGCTTGCCGATGTTCTCCTTGGCGATGGTCTTGTACTCCTCGGGCGCGCGCGAATTGAACAGCGGCCCGAAGTTCTTATGCAGCTCGGTCGCGATGTAGTTGAGCCATTCGAGCGCGCGGTAGCGCTCGAGCGAACCCGACTGCGGCAACGATCTCGCCTCCGGCTTCTGGTCGGCGAGGTACTGCAGGATGACGGCGTTCTCGGTGAGGATCTCGCCGCCGTCGAGCTCGAGCGCCGGCACCGAACCCTTGGGATTGATCTGATAGTAGTCGCCGCCCGGATAGGTGTGGGCGTCCAGCTTTACCGGCACGGCCTCGTACGGCAGCTCGAGGTGCTCCAATAGAAGGTGCGGCGCGAGCGAGCACGCGCCAGGCGTGTAGTAGAGTTTCATCGTCGACCTCCGCTTTGGGACGAATAGTGCCGCTCCCCGAAGGCCAGCGAAAGGGCATCGGCCACGTCGGTGCGTCGCCGCTATCGCTGGATTTCATGAAATCCAGTGGTACAACCGCGCAATGTACTCGAGACGATTGGACCTGGCAGCGACGGTCCGGTCGAAAAGTGTGTTGCTGCTCGGTCCGCGCCAGACCGGCAAGTCGACCCTTCTCAAGGAGACTTTTCCGGAAGCCTTGCTGATCGACTTGCTCGAGCCCGCCACCTTCCGGCAGTTGTCGGCGGCCCCGGAGCGCTTGGCGGAGCTCGTCGCCGCGTCGCGGTCGCGTGTCGTCATCGTCGACGAAGTGCAGAAGCTGCCGGATTTGCTCGATGCAGTGCATCGCCTGATCGAGCGTGACAAGCAGCGCAGATTCGTTTTGACCGGCAGCAGCGCGCGCAAGCTGCGACGCGGTGGTGTCAATCTCCTCGGCGGCCGCGCCCGCCTGCTGCATCTGCATCCGATCACGAGTAGCGAAGTACAGAGCGACCCGGAGCCGCGGCGCGGCTGGAACGACTTGGTGGCCTACGGCGGTTTGCCGGCCGTGTTGACGAGCGCCGAGCCGAAGGCCGAGCTGCGCGACTACATCGGAGTCTACTTGCGCGAGGAAATCCAAGCCGAAGCGTTGGTACGCTCGATCGGCAACTTCGCGCGCTTCCTCGAGACTGCCGCTCAAACCAATGGTGAGCTGGTGATCTTCAGCGCGGTCGCCAACGACGCGCAGGTGCCGGCGCGCACCGTGCGCGACTACTTCCAATTACTCGAAGACACGCTGATCGGCAGCCTGCTGCCGGCGTTCCGCGCCACCGACAAGCGCAAAGCGATGGCATCGGCCAAGTTCTTTTTCTTCGATGCCGGGGTTGCCAACGGGCTGCTCGGCCGAGTCGGCGTGGGAGCGGGCGACAGCGCCTTCGGTCGTGCTCTCGAACACTTCGTATGGTCCGAGCTGACCGCGTGGCGAGACTATGCCGCGCCCGACGCTCGCCTATCGTACTGGCGATCGTTGTCGCAGCTCGAGGTCGATTTGGTCGTCGAGCTGCCACCGCGGCGAGTGATCGGCATCGAAGTCAAAGCACCAAAAACGTTGGGCCCCGCGATCAAAAAGGTTTACTCGCGCTGCGCGAAGACATACCGCAGCTCGAAATGATCGTCGTCGCCGCCGAGCCGAGCGAGCGCCGCACCGCGCAGGGCGTGCACGTCATGCCGATCGCCCGCTTCTGCGACCGACTCTGGCGCACGGGATTGTGACGCAGGCGCGACTAAGCCTTGTCCGGCAGCAAGCATTTCCTGGCTTGGAAGGCTTGCCGCCGCGAATGCCCTAGGCCGCACCGGAATGGCCGCATCCGCAACCTACCGGTGCTGCCAATGTTGCGGCGGTGGTCGACAACCCCTCCCCTCCAGAGTTAGACCGTTGCCGTCGAAAGGGGGACTGATGCAACGAGGGCTCATTGGGCGATGGAAGGCGATCGCTGTCGCTGCGGCGGCGTTGCTGGTCGCCAGCGTGTATGCGGCTGAGGTGCAGGCGAAGGTCCTCTGCGGCGGTGACTGCAACAACGACTGCGAGGTCACCATCGACGAGGTGATGACGATGGTGCATGCGGCGTTGACCGGCGGCGTGGGCGGCTGCGGCAACGGCGACTCCAATCAGGATGGGACCATCACGGTCGACGAGATCCTGACGGTTGTCAGTGGCGCTCTTCAGGGCTGTTTCGGTTGCTTACCCCCGCCCTTTGCCGTCTGCGGCGACGGTGTCGTCGAAGACGCCGCGGGAGAGCAATGTGACGACGGCGGCGTCTGTGCCGGGTGGAGCGCCGGTAAGGCCTGCGATGCAGAGGAGGATTGCAGCGGCAGTGCCGGCGTCTGCATCGGTGGAACGCGCAACCTGCGCGGCTGTCTGGTTGACGATGAAGCTCGCGCCTGTCCCGGCGGCATTTGCCGCAAGTGTCGTCCGCAAGGCGGCGACGGCTGCGCCCAGAACTGCACCAGCGAAACCCGTGTGACCTTTCCGTTCGCCTCCGAAGAAGGAGGCGAGGCGGGTCCGATCGGCTCTGCGGCGACGATCTTCGGCCAGTTCGTGACCATACCCTTGATTCTCGGCGGCCAGCAGGTTTTGAGCGTCGGCCGAGCGCGAGACGGCGAGCCCGCGCCGGTCGCCGTGCGGGTCGAAGATTTCGAGCTGCCGCGGATTCCAGTGCAAAACATAGCCTGCGCTTGCATCCGACCGGCGGAGGCGAGCACGTGTGGCGGAGCGCTGTTCGATGAGCGCGATCAGCTCTCGCCGAGTTGCACGGCGGGCTTTCCCGGCGCGGTTAACTGTCCGGCGGACCGGCCGTGTGCGCCGGTCCACGGCGCCGGCAATGCTGCCTCGGGCTTCATCGGCTGCAGCGGCGCGAGCGCACGCTACTCGGTCGACGTCATCCAGGATTGTAATAGCGTGGCCGGTGAGCCGCCGTTCGATCCGATCATCGAGCTGACTCGCGACGGCAACCAGGCCGGCTCGGCTTCGATGACCTTGCACGCGGCAATCGGCACGGTGATCGGCCTGTGCACTGGCAGCACACCGGACTACGGCCCAGATCAGCAGTTTTGCA
>DASPMH010000620.1:0-2370 GCA_035627175.1 Terriglobales bacterium
GCATGCAGATCCGAGCCGCAGATGCCGCAGGCGAGAGTTTTGACCAGCACTTGTCCGGGCCCGGGCACCGGCTCGGCAACCGAGTCGACGACCAACTTCTTCTGTCGCATCACCGCAGCGCGCATGGCGGGGTCATACAAGTTCTGCCGCCGAAGTTGTAGCCCGCCGGTCAGGGCCTCGTCGCGTGCGCTCTCCGAGCGCACTTGGATACCTGGGCGAAACCGAACGGTCCGCCTCGCGCTAACGACGGCCAAATGCGGATCGAGAGCGCGCGCTAAAGCAGGGATCGGCTTACTGCTGGACTTCGACCTCGTAGCCCGCCGCCCGCAGCGCTGCGACGATTTCTCCGGCGTGCTGCTCGCCGAGAGTCTGCAAGACGAACTCGGCTTCGACGCTGCGCAGGGCGACGTGGGTGAAAGCGCGCTGATGGCGGACGTGGATGATGTTGGCATTGTGCGCAGCGAGGATGCGCGACACCTCGGCCAAGCCGCCGGGCCGATCGGGTATCGCCACGGCGAGCCGCACCAGTCGCTGAGAGCGAACCAGACCTCGCTCGATGATCTGCGACAACACCATCAAGTCGAGGTTGCCGCCCGAGATCACCAAGCCGACGTGGCGGCCGGTGAAACGGCTGCGATGCTCCAGTAGCGCCGCTAAGGCCGCCGCACCCGCCCCTTCCACCACGGTCTTCTCTTGCTCCAACAGACAGAGCACCGCGGCCTCGATCGCCGCTTCGTCGGCGAACAGGAGATCGTCGACCAAACGCTCGACGATCGGCACCGTCAACTTGCCGGGGCGCTTAACGGCGATGCCTTCCGCCAGCGTAGCATCACCACATTGGATCGGGTCGCCCCGCAGTGCCTGAGCCATCGCCGGAAATCGCGCCGCCTGCACGCCGATGACCTGGATGTCCGGGCACAATTCCTTGGCGGCCGAAGCGATGCCGGCGATCAGCCCGCCGCCGCCGACCGGTGCGATCACAGTGTCGAGCTGCGGAACGTCCGCCAACATTTCGAGGGCGATGGTCCCCTGCCCCGCAATGATCAGCTCGTCGTCGTAGGGATGGACCATCACCAGCCGACGCGACTGCACCAGTTCCTCGGCATGCTGCTGCGACTGCGCGAGATCTTCGCCGTGGAGAAGCACTTCGGCTCCGAACGAGCGGGTCTGCTCGACTTTCACGTTGGGAGTAAATCGCGGCATCACTACCGTCGCCGGGATGCCGAGATGCTGTGCCCAGCGGGCGACCGCCTGCGCATGATTGCCGGCAGACATCGCGACCACCCCGGCACGGCGTTGCCCAGGGTCGAGGCTGCGGAGCTTCGTCAAGGCGCCACGCTCTTTGAAGGACCCGGTCAGTTGCTCGTTCTCGAGCTTGAGGTAGACCTCGGCGCCGCTGAGAGCGGACAGCTTCGGCGATCGCAAGCATGGCGTACGGACGACCTCGCCGGCTATCGTCTCGGCGGCGCGGCGAACCGCAGCGAGATTCATCGATCACTCATGCCGCAGGCCGGCAGGCTCGCCGCCGATGATCTGGTCGAGGTACTCCGACAAGCCGTAGCCGACCCGACCGTCGCAGCGGTACTCGGTCATGCCTTCAGTGATGCGCGTCAGCAACTCGCTGCCGCCGGCGTTCCTGCGTCGATTGCGCAAAGGAATCATCGAGAGCACCTCGCCTTCGACGCGATACTCGCGCTCGTCGGTTCTGGCCCAAGCGTGCAATCGGGTTTGGTAGCCGTGCTCATCCCATTCGCTAGCGACACGAGCATCGCGAATCGGAACATAGGCGCCATCCCGCAATACCATGCCCCCGCGCCGGACCTCGCCATCCTCACCGGCGACGATCGAGATCATCATGCCGAAGTCGGCGCCAAAGCTGATCGGCAGCCAGCGGTACCAGTGAATGGCCTGCCAGTAGCGCGGCCCCCACGATTTGTCGCGCAGGCCGAAGCCGCTTACGGTCCACGTCCGATCGCCGACGGCGACCTCGCCCACCGCGGCCATGTGTTGCTCGTAGTGGGCACGGCCGAACGACTTCTCCGGATCGAGCTCGAGCTCAGAGCCGTCCTCGCGAACGGTCTTACCGCCGAACATCGGCGCGATGCCGGTGTAGTGCAGGTCGACGCGGCAATCGACCATCGGGTTATCGCGGAAGGCAGCGGCAGGATCGGCCATCTGCAAAGGATCCTCGAGCAGCAACAAGCGGCCCTCATAACGCACTCGCAAGCGCCGGAACGGTTCGATCACCTCGAAGCTCATCCCGCCGGCATCCATGGTGCGGTTGTGCTCGATCGACGGCCGCCCGTACATGAAGCCGATCTTGCCGTCGGGCAGGTAGAGGCAGCACGACATCTCGGCGTAGCCTTCGTT
>DASPMH010000621.1:0-2112 GCA_035627175.1 Terriglobales bacterium
GGTCGCCGGCGTGTTGCCGGGATTGACCACCGACCACTCGAAGATACAGGCGGCGCTACTCAACTTGGCGTTGCCGCTGGTGCTACCCGGGATCAATTCGTAGCGGCAGGCGCTGTTGCAGCCGTCGCCGTCGTCGCGATCGCCGTCGTCGCACTGCTCGCCGGTATCGACGCTGCCGTCGCCACAAGACAAGGGAGCCGTGGCCGTGAACGCCGGCGTGGCTGTCGGAGTCGCCGTGCGAGTGAACGTCAACGTCGCGGTTGCCGCCAAGGTCGGTGTCGACGTCGCCGCCGGCGGCGCAGTTTGAGTCGCGCTCGCAGTCGCCGTACGGGTCGGCGTCGCTGTGCCGGTCGCCGGCGCGGTGCCGCTCGGCGGCAGTACCATCAACGTGATCGAGCTCGCCGGAAACGTAGCGGTGAACCCGCTCAGCCCGACCGTCTGTTGCGGCAGCGCAACGATCGCGCCGAGGTTCGCCGCGCTGTAGCGGAACACCTCGGCCTCGCCGCTGGTGCCGTAACCCACTAACGCGACGCTGCTGGTCAGCGCCTGAGTGCCCTTGTTGATGATCACCAGCGTCACCGCGCCATCGCTGCTGCGCTCTGCCGCGTAGATCGCCAGCTGCCCTTGATCGGCACTGGTCGCGGCGATGCTGGCATCGCCGAACTGCGCGCCCTGCCCATCGAAGTTGCGGAACATGCGGAAGGCGAAAGCGCCAGGCTCGGCGGCGGTTGGCGGATCCCACAGGGTCGCCAGGTCCAACCCCTCGCGGCCGAAGATGCCGAGCACGTCGGCCTGTGCCAGAGCACCGTTGATGTGCTCGAGCGCGCCCCAATTGTATTCGGTGACGGCGAGCTTGGTGCCCGGATAATGCGTGTCGACCCAGGCGCGCATCCGCGGAATCAAACGCACCGCTTCGCCGATCCAGCTCTCATCGACGTAACTCGGGTCCCACAGCGAGCGCGTCGAGCGCAGCCGCAAGGCTTGGGTCAAAGTGCTGCCCGGCCCGGAGAGCGAAACCCCCGGTGCCTGCGGATAGTAGTGCAGGTCGAGATAGTCGAGGAGGGCGCACGCCTTGTTGCTGCTCGTAGCTGCGCATTTGTTGCAGATACCATTCGATGAAGGGCGTGTTGCCGTGTGCCAGGCGGTCCTGCGGGTGATTCCACCAGTCGCCGCCGGGGGCCCAGTCGAGAGCGGACCAGAAATAGGCGCTCCAACCCCATGAGGCCGGACCGAGCGTCAGCGCGTCGGGATCGATCGCTTTGATCGCCGGCGCGTAGGCGAAGGTACGATCGCGCAGCTCGTCGTAGCTGGTCGGTTCGGGGTGCACGTCGCGGTGGGTGTCGTCCCACAGCTCAGGCTCGTTATCGAGATTGTAGAAGCGCACGCCGCCGTCCGTCGCCGAACCGTAGCGGCCGATCATGTGCGTCATCCATGCCTGCACGAAGGCCGGGGTGATGGCGGTGCTGGTGTCCGTCGGATCGTTACCGGTGACATGAGCGCCGTTGCTGCGCACGCCATTGCCGCAATCCGACATCCAAGGGTCCGTCGACTGCTGCGCGCCGTACTTGCTGACACTGAAGCCGCAGCTCTGCAGCCGCGCCTTGGGTGTCCAGCCGATCAGCGGCACCGTCATTAGGGTCTCGGTGCCGGTGCGCAGATTCTGTTCGATGAAGCGATCGCTCGACGAGCCATTGGGCAGGGCGCCTGGATTCGGGTTTTCGTTGGGGATGTTCTCGAAGTACCAGTCGAAGGCGCGATTGCTGGTGTCGTTCTGCCAGTTGTAGCGGGTGGTCGCGTTGCCGCCCCAGCGTCGCACCGGCAGCGCCAACTCTTCCGCCAGGTTCTCGTCGGTGAAATTCATCCCATAGATGTAGGGGCTGATTGGCCGGCGTGAGGCGCTGAGGTCGACACTCAGGGCTGGGCCAGCCCCCGGCGGCAACGGCGTTGGAGTGGGATTTCCCGAGGCAAGGAAGGCGATGTCGTCGAGATAGTAGACCGGCTGCGATCCCGGAGTGTTGTTGAACCAGTGAATGTAATTGACCGCCGTGTCGTCGCCGAACTCGGCCAAGTTCATGTCGATGCGGGTCCAGGTGTTGGCGACCGGCGTCACCT
>DASPMH010000622.1:0-3950 GCA_035627175.1 Terriglobales bacterium
CCCACCGCAGCCAAGATAAAAGTCAATCGCAATGCCCGCATCGATCTCCCTCTCCAAAGCGGGCAAGCTACCCTGGTGTCGCATCCTTAAGCAATCAGTGCCGCTGTTTGCGGTATCGACAGAGCCGCTCGGTGAAGCCGCTCTCCGCCTCGAATTTTCGGGCCAGGGAATCGATCTGGCGATCAAGCAGACTGCAGACGACCACCAGCAGCACCAGCGCCGCAGGTAACGGTCACAGAACCTGACCGTAATGTCGTAGACCAGCTGCGCAATCTGAAAGGTCTTCAGCGCGCGGTACCCACCATGCTTGGCAATCAACGGCTCGTCCATGTCGTCCACCCCGGCCCAAGTCGTCCATCGATCCTCCGCGGCGTCACCTGTTTTCCGAGTCCTAAACTGATTGCCATACCTCCAGCCCTGGCGTACCGAACGCCCCATGTACGATCAGATCCTCTACGAGGTCGCCGATCCGCTGGCGACGATCACCCTCAATCGCCCGGACAGTCTCAACGCTTGGACGTTTCGCATGGGCGTCGAGGTTCGCCACGCCGTGGCCCAGGCGGAGAACGATCCGCGGGTGGTAGTGATCTTGATTACCGGTGCCGGCCGCGGCTTCTGTGCCGGCGCGGATCTCAACGACCTCAAGGAGATCAGCGAGGGCAAGACCGACATGAGCACTCCGGAGGAGCTCGAGGCAAATCCCGGCGATCCCTCCTGGGGCGAGGACTTTCGCGGCACCTACACCTACCTCATGTCGGTGCGGAAGCCGGTGATCGCCGCGATCAACGGACCGGTCGCCGGTATGGCTTTGCCGATCACTCTCGCTTGCGACCTCCGCTTCGCTTCCGACCGCGCCATCTTCACCACCGCTTTCGCTCGCCGGGGTTTGATCGCCGAATGGGGCGTCGCCTGGCTACTCGATCGCTTGGTCGGGCCGGCGCACGCGCTCGATCTGCTCTTCTCAGCGCGCAAGGTCGAAGCAGGCGAGGCCGAGCGTATGGGGCTGGTCAATCGTGTCGTCGCCCATGACGAGCTGCTCGACTTCACCCGCACCTATGCGCTCGAGCTCGCCACCTATTCCTCGCCGCGCTCGATGATGATCATCAAGCGCCAGGTCTATCAGCAGCTGACCTCGGCGCTCGGTCCGGCGGAGAAGGAAGCCGTTCAGCTGATGGTCGAGAGCTTCAGCAGACCAGATTTTCGTGAAGGGGTGATATCGTTCCTGCAGAAGCGCAAGCCCAGCTTTCCACGTGTCTAGCCTCTCGACCAACGCCCGCCTTACAATCCGAAGACGCGATTACCTGCGTCATCTCCGGCGGAAACGGCAAAACAGCTTAGTGGGACATCGCAACGCGATGGCATGTACTCTGCTGAACAGCGCAAACCGCCCGACACGTGTAGGCGCACGCCGGGCCTCGAGGAGGAATCAATATGCCACGTGGACAAACCAACACCGCGACCAAATCTCGCGGCAAGAGCAAGACTCAGTCGCGCTCACGCGCCAATCAATCGTCGTCGCGTTCCCGCGCGACTGCGTCCCGCGCCGCATCGTCGAGCTCGCGATCCAAGACCGCGACCGCGTCACGCGGCCGCGCCACCGGATCCGCCAGCGCGCGTCGCACCAGCGCCGGCACCGGCCGCGCGCGGGATGCAATCACGCTGCTGACCAACGACCACAAGGAGATGCGGCGCCTGCTGAAGGAGCTCAAAGCGGCGAGCGGCGACAGCCGTCGCGCCAAGGTGCTCGAGCAGGTGCAGACTGCGTTGAAGACGCACACCATGATCGAGGAGCAGATCTTCTATCCCGCCTTCCGCGATGCGGCGCGCAAAGAAGAGGATCGCGAGCTCTTCTACGAGGCGCATGCCGAGCACGACGCCGCCGATTTGATTCTCGGCGAAGTCAGCACGGCGCAGGACGAGCAGTTTTCTGCCCGCGCCAAGGTGCTGATGGAGATCGTCGAGCATCACGCCAAGGAAGAAGAGGAAGAGATGTTTCCGCGCGCCCGCAAGCTTTTGGATCAAGAAGAGCTGCGGCGGCTTGGCGGCGAGATGACGGAGATGAAGCAGAACGGCTCCGCCTCGACCGGCGCGATCGCGGCGGTGACGTCGGCGGTTCGCCGCGTCGTTGGTTGATTCGATCGGTTGACCTCCCCCTGGCCCCCTCCTTAGAAAGGAGGGGGCCTCTATCTAGGATCCGGTGGGGATGTCTTTGAAGGGGACGGCTTTGTCGACGCGGATGTCGGCGGGGAGGCCGAGGACCCGCTCGGCGATGATGTTGCGCAGCACCTCGTCGGTCCCGCCGGCGATGCGCAATCCCGGAATACCGAGATAGCGCTCTTGCCACGCCGCGTCGTGCATCGCCTGCTCGGGGTCGTTGATCGCCCCGCTCATGCCTTGCAGCTCCATCGCGAACGCCGCCATCTCCTGGATCAACACCCCGGCGACGAGCTTGCCGAGGCTCGCTTCCGGTCCCGGAACACGCCCCTGCGACAGTGCGCTCTGGGTGCGTGCCGCGGTGAACTGCAGCCCCTTCGATTTGACGTAGAAATCGGCGAGCTTCTGTTTGACGAAGGGGTTCTCTATCGCCGGCTTGCCGTCGATCTCGAGCTCGCGAGCCAGCTTCATCAGATCGCCGATGCCGCCACCGCCACCGCCCGAGCCGCTGCCGATCGAAGCGCGCTCGTTCATCAGCGTGGTGATGGCGACTCCCCAACCTTCTCCGACCGCACCGATGCGGTTCGCATCCGGGATGCGCACGTCGGTGAAGAATACCTCGTTGAAACCGCGTCCACCGTTGATCTGAGTGATCGGGCGAATCTCGATGCCCGGCGAATGCATGTCGACGACGAAGTAGGTGATGCCCTTGTGCTTGGGAGCATCGATGTCGGTGCGCGTCACCAAGATGCCCCAGTCGCAGTACTGCGCTCCGGTGGTCCAGATCTTCTGGCCGTTGACGGTCCAATCGTCACCGTCGCGCACCGCCGACATCCGCAAGGCCGCGAGATCCGAGCCCGCACCCGGTTCGCTGAAGAGCTGGCACCAGATCTCATCGCCGGTGATCATCTTCGGAATCCAACGTTGCTTCTGCTCGTCACTGCCGTGGGTCAGAATCGTCGGGCCGCACATGCCGAGGCCGATGCCGAAAATATCCGGCGGAATTTTGAACTTCCGTTCCTCCTGGCCCCAGATCACCGATTGGATCGCCGTCGCGCCGCGGCCGCCGTACTTCTTGGGCCAGCGCAAGCAGGCCCAGCCGGCATCCGCTTTCTTCTTCTGCCAGGCCTTGGCCTGGCGGACGGTATCTTCGTCTACCCGTTCGCCGAGCAATCCACCGGCGGCCTCGTCGGGATCGCGCAGCTCGGCATTGGCTTCCAGCCAGCTGCGGACTTCGGTCCGAAACGCTGCTTCTTCCGCGGTATCGTTGAAATCCATATCGAACGCTCCTGTCGCCTACGCTGCTTGCGCTTCGCCCCGATCGCCGGCGAGCCGGTCGATCAGCTTCTCGCGCCACGCGGCGGTGCTGCCGAGGATTGACGACAGCAGCTTGGCGCGACGGTAGAAGAGATGGCAGTCGAACTCCCAGGTGTAACCGACGCCACCGTGGAGCTGGATCATTTCCGCCGACATTCGATCGAACGCCTCGCTGGCGGCGATTCGCGCCAGGCCGGCGGCAGTGGCAAGCTCCGGCGCGTCGTTACTGAGCGCCCAGGCGCCGTAATAGGCATTCGATCGGGCCAGCTCGATGGCGCACCAACAGTCGGCGAGCTTGTGTTTGACGGCTTGCAGAGACGCGATCGGCCGGCCGAAGGCGTAGCGGCCGAGGGTATAATCGCGGGTGATCTCGAAGGCTCGCTGTGCCGCACCGATCTGCTCGAAGGCCATCAATACCGCCGCCCGGTCGAGGATCCGATCGGTCAGAGCGATGCCCTGGTCCGGCGCGCCGAGGAGCG
>DASPMH010000623.1:0-2673 GCA_035627175.1 Terriglobales bacterium
CGCACTCGGGATCTTCGGCGTCGGTGAGACCGTCCTGATCGTTGTCTTCGCCGTCGCCGCAGGTGTCGCAGAGGCATTCGCCGGCACAGCCGAGGTAGGTCTCCTCGATCTTGCAAGTCGGTGAGCAGCAATCCCCGGCGCGGATGTTGCCATCGTCGCAACTCTCTCCCTGGTCGACGGTGCCGTTGCCACAGGTGGCGGCGACGGCGATCGGCATACTGACGATTAGAAGCGCCAGGCTCGCGTAGCGGAGAAACATTTTCGCCCCTGTTGATAGATTTATAGCTTCCATTTTACCGCAGAGGCATCATGGATTTTCATTCTCGGCGTACCTCTGCGAACCTCAGCGTCTCTGCGGTGAAAAAATCACCGCGGCAGCCAGGCAAGCGTGGCAAAGAGGTGGACATCGGTAACCAGCTCCAGCGATTCGCCGCGTTGCTCGGCCTGGGTGGCGTCGGCGCGGATGCGGTCGAGACCGGCGCGGTAGTCGTCGACGCTCAACAACGTCAGCTGCGACGTGAAGCGTTGGTCGAGCAGACCGTTATCGAGGGCGGTTAGCGCCGGCAGGGTCAGCTCGATGCGCTCGGCCAGTGCGGTTTCGCAACGCTCGAAGCCAGCCGCCTCCAGCTGGGCGCGGATGGCGCTGCCTGTGGGGTAGCGCCGCCGGTCGTTGTCGAGCGTCGCCGGGAAGTAGTCGTAGATCGCCCAGCGGTCCATGCCGAGCTGCGGATCGAGACTGACGATCATCACTCCCCCGCCGGGACGCAGCACGCGCCGCGCTTCCGCCAGGAAAGCGGCCTTGTCCGTGAAGTGGTGAAAGGCGTTGATGCAGGCGACGCGATCGAACCAGCGGTCGCGCCAGGGCAACTGCTCGGCGCGCCCGTTGGCGATGCCGGTGCGCACTTGATTCGCCCGAGCTTGGGCCAACATTCCGAGTGAGGCATCGAGGCCGATCGCCGGCAGGCCCTCCCGCGCCAGCACCGAGAGCCAATGACCGGTGCCGCAGCCGACCTCGAGCACGCGCAGCTGCGGGCTGGCGGTGACGAAGCGCAACAGTGCCTCGGCGATGCCGGAGTACTGCGTGCTGGCGTAGCGGAGATCGTAGGCCGGAGCCACTTTGTCGTAATCGACCGTAGACGTAGCCGTCGCGATACGTTCCATGGGCTCTACCTCCTGGTGGAAATGCCGAAGCGATACCCCTCGAAGGGCAAAGTCAAGCGACCCCGATTCGCCGCCCTGGCGCACGGAGAGCCTTCCGAGCACCAACCGCTTCTCGCGGCGAAGATACTCCGCCGCGCTAGTTGCACAGGCAGCCTGGTGCCGGCACGCTACCCGGGCGGAGGTACTCCCGATGTCGGATCGTTTCGAACAAGAGCTGGTCGACCTGTCCAAGAGCAACGTGGCACCGCAGCAGCCACAGCTGGTCTCCTCGCCGCTGCTGGCAGCGGTGTGCGCCGCCGGCACCAAACACATCTACGCCGACAGCGCCGACGGCAAGGAGATCGGCGCGCTCGTCGCCGCGGGCGACGGCCGCATCTATCGAGAGATCGATGGCAGCACCGCCAACCAGCCCCTGATCCGCAAGGTCTTCGACCGCTACCTCAGCGAGCTCGACATCAAGGAATGGAGTGCACGCCTCCGCGCCGCCGATCCTTCGCTTTCGCCGCAGCTGCTGACCGCGACCGTCTATGCCGCGATCTGCGGCCGCGCCGGCAACGATGTCGTCCACTCTTTCGCCGCCGGCCGCGACTGGGGGGTCAGCTTGCAGCTGCACATGGACCTCGCCGGCGACGCCGCCGCGGCCAAGCGCATCGGCCGCGCCCTGCGCCAGATGGTGCCGTCAGGTGTGGTCAAGGTTCCGTTCTCCCCCCACCACCCCGAATGTTTTCTCGTCGCCCGTGACCTCGAGCGCGAAGGGATTCCGATCAACTTCACCTCGACCTTTTCAGCACGGCAGACCGTCGCCGCGGCGCTGCTGGCGGATGTCACCCTGACCAACATCTTCATGGGCCGCATCAATCAGGGCCTCGACGCAACCATGCTCGGCGAACATGTCGATCTCTGCGCCCAGCGCGAGCTGCGCCGCCTGCGCCAGGAGCAAGGAGTCAAAACCCTGCTGATCGTCGCCAGCGTGCGCGAGTGGCAGACGTTCGCGCACGTCGCCGGATGCGACGTCTTCACCTCGCCGGTCAGTGCGATCAAGGATTTTATGACTCAGACGGAGATCCCGGTCGGTGAGATCCGCAGCCAGCTGGAGACCTCGTACAAGGATCAGATGGCGATCGGCGCCAAAGCGCTCGACACCCTCGGCGTCGAAGGGATCGCCCGGTTGTACGAGGTCGAGCCGGAGTTCGTCCGTTTCCTCGTCGAGACCCGCCAGCGCAGCGAATACGCCCAGCTGCAGGATGGTGAGCCGCTGGTGCGCTGGTTCGAGCAGGCCGGCTTCGGCGATTTTTTCTATGCCCCGAGCGACAGCGAATGGCAGGAGCTCAGCAAGAACAAACTGCCGCAGCTCGACTCGACCCACGCCCAGCAGCTCGAGCTCGACACGCTCTACACGCTCCTCGCCGATGCCGACTTCATCAAGTACCAAGCCGAGATGGACCAGCTCCTCCAGCCCCACCTGGGCTAACTGGGCATGTAGCTGCGCTCGGTAGAGCGCGGCAGGCGCGC
>DASPMH010000624.1:0-6413 GCA_035627175.1 Terriglobales bacterium
TCCAACCGCTCGATTGGCTACAGCTACGCGGCAGCTACGCCCACCTGATCATGCACCTCGATACGCCGGAGATGACCCTCGATCCGCAGGAAACCGACGGGTCGTCGCCACGCAATCAGGCGAGCTTCTGGTCGCGGATCGATCTGCCTTTCGCGCTGCAAGCGGATGCGATCGTGCGCTACGTCGATGTGCTGCCGCAACAGAACGTCTCCAGTTACACCGAGCTCGATCTGCGCCTGGCACGGCGGCTCGCTCAGTGGGGCGAGCTCAGCATCGTCGGACGCGATCTGCTCCATGACGATCATCGCGAGTTCCGCGGCGGCACTCGGGTCGAGCGCAGCTTCTTCGCTCGCTTGCGGGTGATGTTCTGAGATGAGGACGGTGGCGAAATACCGGCGGCGCTATGCCTGGCCGAAGCGACTGGCGCTGGCCTGCGCCTGCGCCAGCGTCTGGATGGCCCACAGCCTCGCCGCCGCGCCGCCGCTGCCGGCACAGGTGATCGCGACCGAGTACGAGCTCAAGGCGGCGTTTCTCTACAACTTCGCCCGTTTCGTCCGCTGGCCCGGCGCGCCGGGAGAGACGTTCCCGATCTGTGTCTACGGTGAGGAAACCCTCGCCGCGCAGTTGCATCGCGTCGTCGGTGGCAAGGCGATCGACGCCCGACCGATAGAGGTGCGCGAAGTCGATCAGCCCGGCGAGATGCGGCAGTGCCGGATCCTGTTCGTCGGCGAGGTCGAGCCTGCCGCCATCGCGGATCTGCTCCGGCAGCTCCACGGCGCGAGCGTGCTGACGGTATCGGATCACGAGGATTTCGCCCGCAGCGGCGGCATCGTCCAATTCCGCCGCGACGGCAACCGCCTGCGCCTCGACATCAACCTGGAGAAAGCCGAGCAGGCCAACCTCAAGATCAGCTCGCAGCTCCTCAAGCTCGCCCGCATCGTCGAGGAATCAAAAAATTGACCCCCTCCTTTCTAAGGAGGGGGCAAGGGGGAGGTTCAGGCCCTCCGGGTATATCCGCGCGGCAGTCTTCACTGGCGACACCTAGAAATCCCCCGCGCCTGGGGCGCTGAGGCTTTCGCCGGTGAAAGTCTCAGCCCTTTGCGAAAGGGGGCGCACGCTCTCAGCCCATCGGGTACGGGATGTCGCGGCTGATCTGCTTGCAGGCGTCGAGCACCTCCGCGCTTAGCGTCACCTCCGCCGCCGCCAGAGTCTCCTTCAGCTGATCGGCAATGGTTGCGCCGATGATGGTCGAGCCGACGAAGTCGTGGCTCAGCGTCCAGGCGGTCGCCAGCGTCGCCACCGCCATGCCGGCGTCGGCGGCGACCTTCGCCAGGCGCGCCGTCGCTGCAAGTGTGCGCTCATTGATGAAGCGCCGGGTCATCGTCTGAGAACGCGGATTGTGCTCGCGGTACAAGCTGAACCGCGCCCCCGCCGGCCACTGGTCGCCGAGGTACTTGCCGCTGAGCACTCCGCCGGCAATCGGGCTGTACGGCAACAGGCTGAGCTGCTCGCGCCGGCACACCTCCGCCAGCTCGTCCTCGAACCTGCGATTGAGCAGGCTGAAGTTGTTCTGGATCGTCTCGTAGCGCCGCAAGCCGAGCTTGTCGCTGAGCCACAGACTCTTGGTCAGCCCGTAGGCGGTCTCATTGCTACAGCCGAAGTAGCGGATCTTACCTGCCTCGACGAGCTGCGTCAGCGCCTCGAGCGTCTCCTCGAGCGGCACATCGCGATCCGGCCAGTGGGTCTGGTACAGGTCGATGTAGTCGGTGCCGAGGCGGCGCAAACTGCCTTCGACGGCGCGGACGATGTGATGCCGGTCGAGCGCCGTCTTGCCGTGCCGCACCGGCGCCTGGAACCATCCCTGCGGCGGGCCGGCGACCTTGGTGGCGAGGAACAGCGCGTCGCGAGCCTTGTCGCTGAGCCAGTGGCCGACGATCTCCTCACTGCGTCCGGCGTAATGCGACGACGGCGGCACCGGGTAGACCTCGGCGATGTCGAGGAAGTCGACCCCACCGTCCCAGGCGCGATCGAGGATCTTGCGACTGGCGCTCTCGTCGGCCTGGTTGCCGAAGGTCATCGTGCCAAGACAAATTTCCGAAACCAGCAGGCCGGTTCGACCGAGACGGCGGCGCTTCATCGTTCCTCCTCGATAGTCAGGTCAGAACCTTGTTGACCATGTCGCACAACGAGACAAGCCGCGGCCTTGGTCGAATTGCTTTCGCTGGGGGTGTCATCTATGGTCCGGCGCTAAATTTCAGTCATTCCAGCAGGGAAAATTCATGCTCAAGTTCTTGCGCCACCCCGGGTCCGCCAGGTGGATTCAGATCGTCTTGCTGTTCATCATCATCATTGTCTTCGTCTTCTTCGGCGTGGGCATGGTCGGTGACCGAACCCAGGTCGTCGCCACCGTCAATGACGATCCGATCCTGTTGAACGACTTCAATCGCGCCTACCGCAGCATGGAGCGCGTCTACCGCGAGGTCTACAAGACGCAGTTCGACGAGAACGTCGCCCGCTCGCTCAATCTGCGCGGGCGCACCGTCGAGCAACTGGTGCGTGCCAAGCTCCTGCGCCAGGAAGCGGAAGACCTCGGCCTAGCCGTCAGCGACCAGGAGCTGCGCGACACCATCGCCAGCAACACCGCCTTCCATCGCAACGGCCGTTTCGACTCCGAAGTCTACCGCCGAGTTCTCGGCAGCGCCGGCAACCGCTTCAAGCCGAGCGAGTTCGAGGAGCTCCAGCGCGAGGAGATGCTGGTCGGCAAGCTGCAAGACCTGATCGTCGGTGGGGTTCACGTCAGCGAGGCGGAAGCCCGCCAGCGCTTCGACTATGAAAATGAAAAGGTAGTGCTGCGCTATGTCGCGCTGACCCCCGAGAACTTTCTCGATCAGGCCCAGGTTTCCGATGCCGAGGTCGAGACCTACTACAACGAGCACAAGGAAGAGTTGCGCGAGCCGGAACGGGTGCGCATCGACTACGCCTTCTACGGCCACGCCAACTTCGCCGAAGGCGTGCAGCCGACGCCGCAGGAGATCGAGGAGTACTACAACTCCCACCAGGACGAATTCCTCCAGCCGGAGCAGGTCCACGCCCGCCATATTCTCTTCCGCACCGATCCGACCGCGTCGGCGGAAGACAAAGCCAAGGTCCGCCAGAAGGCCGAGGCGGTGCTGGCGCAAGCCAAGGGCGGCGCCGACTTCGTTCAGCTGGCGCAGCAGAATTCCGAAGACACCAGCAATGCGGCGCAGGGCGGTGACCTCGGCTTCTTCCCGCGTGGCCGGATGGTGCCGGAATTCGAGCAAGCTGCCTTCGGGCTCGAAGCCGGCAAGATCAGCGATCTGGTCGAGACCAACTTCGGCTTCCACATCATCAAGGTCGAGGAGAAACGCGCTGCCGGCGCGGAGCCGCTCGAGCAGGTGCGCGATCGTATCGCCAAGAAGCTGCAGAAGGAGCGCGCCGAGAAGGTCGCCGGCGAGCGCGCCAATGCCGCGCATCAGAAGATCACCGCCGGCGAGAGTCTCGCAGCGGTAGCGCAGGCCGACGCGATCGAGGCCAAGACTTCGCTGCCCGTCGCCGCCGGTGAGACGATCCCCGGCTTCGACCACAGCGGTCCGATGATCGAGGCCGCGCTCAAGACCGAGGCCAACAAGCTCGGCCCGCTGCTGACCACCAGCGACGGGGTGATTCTGTTCCGCGTCCTCGAAAAGATTCCCAGCCGCGTTCCCGATCTCGCCGAGATCGGCGACAAGGCCCGCGACGCGGCCCGCAAGGCCAAGGCGGCGCAGATCGCCAAAGACCGCGCCAAAGAGCTGCTCGAGCAGCTGAAGACCTCAAAGGATCTCGACACGATCGCCACCGCGGCCAATGCCAAGGTGGAAGAAACCGCGCCGCTGATCCGCGCCGGCGGCTTCATCCCGGGCATCGGCGCCTCCCCCGAGCTCAAGGCCGAGGCCTTCAAGTTGACCGCCGAAGCGCCGGTCGCACCGCAGGTCTACGAGCTGACCGGCAAGCAGGTGTTGGCGGTGCTGAAGGAGCGGGTTGCCGCCGACGAAGCTGAGTTCAACGAGAAGAAGGCGCAGCTGATGGCGCAGATCGAGGGCCAGCGGCGCACCGAGGCGATCAACGCCTTCGTCGCCGAGCTGATGGACGACGCCGAGATCGAGCTCGGCAAGCAGTTCGAGGACGTCGCCCTCGGCAGCTGATGCCGGCGCCCGGATTCGACTGCAGTCCCTTCTCGCTGCCGGGCAATGACACCGGTTGTCTGCTGATCCACGGCTTCACCGCGACGCCGTACGACATGCGCTTCTTCGGTGAAGCGCTACATCGCTGCGGCTTCGCGGTCGAGGCGGTGTGCCTGCCCGGCCATGCCTCGCGGGTCGAGGACATGGAAGCGCACTCGCGCCACGACTGGCTGGCTGCGTGCGCGGCGGGTTTGCATCGTTTGGTGCTGTCGACCAGGCGGCGAGTGATCGTCGGGCAGTCGCTCGGGGCGTTGCTGGCGCTCGAGCTGGCGCACCGGCATCCCGGCGAGATCGATGCGGTGGTGGCGGTATCGACGGCGCTGATCGCCGCCAACCCGCTGCTCGATTGGCTCGCGCCGATGGTGCCGCTGCTGCGGCCGCTGCTACCGGCTTCGTGGCGCTACATCGCCAAAGGCGAGAGCGATATCGCCGACCCGCAGGCGCGAGCGCAAAGTCAGGCGTATCGCCGCATGCCATTGCAATCGATCCACCAGCTCCACCGCCTGCAGCGCGAGGTCCGCGCCGCCCTGCCTGACATCCACCAGCCGGTGCTGGCGATCCATTCGCGCCAGGATCACGCCTGCCCGGTCAGCAACGTCGAGCTGCTGCAGTCGCAGCTCGGCGGGCCGGTAGAGACGCTGCTCCTCGACAACAGCTTCCACGTAGTCAGCGTCGACCTAGACAAGCAGCTAGCCATCGACACCATCTGCGCCTTCATCCGCAAATCCGGTCCCTAGCCCCGTCTTCCTGCTGTAGCGTGCGCTCTCCGAGCGCACTTGGACCACCGCGCCGCGTCCCCATCGGCTCAGAGAGCCGACGCTCAGCCAGATGAGTAGCCGGGCCTCCCTTGCTTGATCGCACCCCGGGGGGGTGCTTTGACGACGCGGATGCGAAACCGGCTGCTCTGGGGGGCGGCGTTGCTGCTGCTGCTCTTTGCCGCCCACGCCGGGGCCGATGAGTCGAGCGTCGACCCGAGCCAGATGGCTGTGCCGCCGGAAATGCCACAGGTCGAGGTGCCGGTGCCGGGGCAGGGCAAGCGCAGCATCATCCCCGTGCCCGAGGTGATCACCTCGCCGACCGAAGGAGTCACCGGCGGCATGCTCGGCGTGGTGCTGTTCGCCAAGCCGGACAAATCGATCCACAGCATCTTCGCCCCCGACGTGCGCTGGAACGAAATCACCGGCTTCTGGCCGACGCTGCGCTACCTCGGCTTTCCCGATCCTCAGCAGAAGTTTCTGTTGATCGGCGGCAAGGCGACCAAGCGCGGCGATTTCTTTGAAGGCGAGTACAGCGGCGAAGATCTCTTCGCCGGCGCCCTCGACCTGTACGGCAACGCCCGGCGCGACCAGGACCCGTTCGAACGCTTCTTCGGTTTCGGCAACGACAGCGAAGATGACGACGAGACCAATTACACCGGCACGGTGCACCGCCTGATCCTGTCTCTCGGCTACAATCTCGCGCCGCGCATCCAGACTTCTTTGCAAGCACGCTGGAATCACGTCCGCGTCGGCAGAGGTGGGGTCAACAGCGTCGAGAACCTGCGCAGCTCGCGATTCGCGGCGGTGAAGGGCGTTGACGGCGCCAGCATAGTCGCGGCGCGCTTCGGCATCACCTACGACTCGCGCGACGACTCGAACATCCCTACTGAGGGGCTGTTCGCCGCGGCCAGCTTCGAGATTGCCGACAAAGTGATCGGCAGCACCCACGGCTTTCAACGCTACGGTCTCGAAGGCAAGGGGTTCTTTCCGCTGCGCCGCGACCGCCGCGTCATCTTCGCGCTCCATGGCGCCATCGATTACATGGGCAACGGCACCTCGGCGCCGTTCTACGAGCGCAACACCGTCGGCGGGATTCACAGCCTGCGCGGCTACGGACGCAACCGCTTCACCGACCTCCATCGGGTGGTGCTGCAGGGGGAGCTGCGCAACACGGTCTTCCAGTACGACCTCTTCGGCGTCCGCGCCAACATCGAGGTGTCGCCGTTTGTCGATCTCGCCAAGGTCTTCCACAACGGCGACGAGTTCCCGCTGGAGAGGCTCCATCCGGTAGGCGGCGTAGGCTTTCGCGGTGTGGTCGTGCCACAGGTGGTGGCGTACGTCGATGTCGGCACCTCAGGAGACTCGGCCGCAGTCTTCACCGGCATCGATTACCCCTTCTGACGCTGAGCCCGCT
>DASPMH010000625.1:0-8841 GCA_035627175.1 Terriglobales bacterium
CTGCGAGCGCGTCGTTCCGAGCCCCCTACCAGCCGTATCGATCGGCCGACCAAGGTCGTCGAGCTGCGCAGACCCCACACGAGGATGCAAACTACAACCCGCACGGTTCCGGGAATTTCGGTGCGCTCGATCACCAAGCGCTTCGGTCAGTTCACCGCTCTCAACGACATCAACCTCGAAGTTCCGGACGGCGCACTGGTGGCGCTGCTCGGCCCTTCCGGCTCGGGCAAGACGACATTGCTGCGCATCATTGCCGGGCTCGAATATCCCGATAGCGGCTCGGTTCATTATCGCGACGAGGACGCGACCCATCGCTCGCCGCGCGATCGCAACGTCGGCTTCGTGTTCCAGCACTACGCCCTGTTCCGCCACATGACCGTGTTCGAGAATGTCGCCTTCGGCCTGCGGGTGCGGAAGTGGCCCGAGGACAAGATCAAGAAGCGCGTCCATGAGCTGCTCGAGCTGGTGCAGCTCGACAATCTCGCGGCTCAATACCCGACCCAGCTTTCGGGCGGCCAGCGCCAGCGCATTGCGCTGGCCCGTTCGCTCGCGCCCGAGCCGAAGTTGTTGCTGCTCGACGAACCGTTCGGCGCGCTCGACGCCAAGGTCCGCCAGGAGCTGCGCCAGTGGTTGCGTCGCCTGCACGATGAGATTCACGTCACCAGCGTGTTCGTCACTCACGATCAGGAGGAAGCGTTCGAGGTAGCGGACCGGATCGTGGTGATGAATCACGGCAAGATCGAACAGATCGGCTCGCCGGAGGAAGTGTTCGAACATCCGGCCAACGCTTTCGTCATGGACTTCCTCGGCAACGTCAATCTCTTCCACGGCCGGATCGCGGACGGCCAGGCGCACCTCGGCACGATGCAACTCGCGGTTCCCGAACACCAGCAAGCGGAGACCGGCAACATCAAGGCGTACATCCGGCCGCACGAGCTCGATCTGTCGCTCAGCTTGCCGATGGACGCCTCGGCGTTGAAGGCAGAAGTGGTGCGGCTCAACCCAGCCGGCTCGCTGGTGAAGATCGAGCTCGTCTCACCGGACTTTGGTCTGCCGCTGTTCGTCGAGCTGACGCAGGAGCGTTATCGCGAAGTGCAATGCAAAGCGGGCGATACAGTCTACGTCGTGCCCAAACGCGTACGAGTCTTCGTCGAAGGCCAAGACTTCCAGATTTGAGAAAAGGAGAAGCAGATGTCCCACTCATCCGATCGCCAGCCGCGTGAGAACGCGGCGATCGATAGCATCCGTGAAGCGCTGCGGAACCTGCGCTACGGCAGCGTCACCGTCACGGTCCACAACGGCGCCGTCGTGCAAGTCGAACGCAGCGAAAAGCTCCGGGTGGAGAAGCACGATGCATAAGAGCGCGAAGCGCGTATCGAGGGGCCACCTCCCCTTAAGCTGTTGTCGCTGACGTCACCAGCGATGCAACGATACGACCCGACCACGGGAGGTATTTCCCCACCAGAACGCGACTGACCGGACGACCGGAGGCACGCGTTGCAAACAGGAGTCATCCGCAATGATCACGCGTGTCTTTTCCCGGTGGATTCCCAAGATCGCCACCATCATCTTCAGTCTTGCTTTACTCGCGGCAAGGGTCACCTTTGCTGCCTCGGACGCCGCTCCGCGGCAGGCTGAGATGGGCACTACCGCCGGCAGCAGCGACAGAAACGAGACCGAGGCCGCCAAGCCGGCCGCACCGCCGCCGGCTGCGACCAGCTACTATCGCGAGGCCGGCAGCTACTCTACCAAGCGCGAAACCGTCCCCCCGGCCTACGTTCGCAACGCGAGCAAAATCGGCATCGACGCGCTCAAAGACTTTACCTGGCTGGACATCGGCCTCGATCACCGCACCCGCTACGAGCTGCGCGAGGACGATTATCGCCGTCCCGTCGCGAAGACCGACCACCCGTTCCTACTCCGCCACCGCGCCTATCTCGGCATTCGCAATATTCTCGATCCCTTCCGTTTCGTGGTCGAGGTGGAAGACGCCCGGCGCGAGAACGGCGACTTCCCCCGAGACAACCGCGACGTCAACGAATTCGAACCGATTCAATTGATCGGCGAGCTCCACTTCACGAAATTGCTGCCGAGCGACCCACGCGGCAATGCGCGCCCGGTCAGTCTGCGCGGCGGTCGCATGTGGTTCGAAAAGCTCGATCGACGCCTGATCGGCAACAACCCATGGCGTAACACCACCAACACCTTTCAAGGCATTCACTTCGACATCGGACAGGATGCCAACGACTGGCAGGTCGAGATCATCGCAGCCCAGCCGCTCGACCGATTGCTGTACGACTTCGATGAAGCAGTCAAAGGCCAGTGGTTCTACGCCGCCATTGGCCATTGGCGTGGCTGGTCGGACATCGTCACCATCGAGCCCTACTACCTGATGCTGCACCAGCAGCCGAAAGAAGGGCGCGCTCGGCGCGAGATCCACTCGCCGGCGGTGCGGCTCTATGGCCCGATCGGCAAGACGCGCGCCGACTACGACCTCAACTTCGTCTACCAGACCGGCCGCGATGCGGGCCGAGATCACAGCGCTTTCGGATCCGCCGCGGAGATCGGCTACACCCTCGATCACCCCGCCAAACCGCGCGCCAGCGTTTTCTACGGCTACGCGAGCGGCGACAAAGATCCGAACGATGGCGAGAATGAACGGTTCGAACGCTTCTACGGATTCGGCCGGCCGTGGTCGGCGAGCGACTACTTCATCTGGGAGAACGTGCACGCCCCGAAAATTCGCTTCGAGATTACGCCGATCAAGGACCTGCGCATCGACGCGGGCTTCGGTGGCTACTGGCTGGCGAGTAAGAAGGATCGCTGGGTCAATGCCAACCTACGCGACCCGCAGGGCGATAGCGGCAGCTTCATCGGGCACGAGCTCGACATCCGCGCCCGCTACCCGATCAACCGATTCATCGACACCGCGGTGGGCTACTCCCACTTCCACCCGGGCTCATGGACGAAGCGGGTTGGACGCGACAATCCGAGCGACTTCTTCTACCTCGAGATCTCGTTGAACGCTTTGCCGAGGAGCTGACCCGCTGATGCATAAAAGTCTCTCCCCCGTTCGCAGTTTTTTGCGAACGGGGGAGACAGGACCCATTTGCGAGACAGCGGTGAAGATTCCGGCGATCCAGCGCGTGTACGAGATCGCTAGTTCTCGGATCGCGCCAGACTCTGCACTTGCTTCAGGCTCTCGGGCGATAGCTGCAGACGGACGATGTCGCGGTACTTGATCGCCGTCTCGTTGCCACTGCGGGCGGCGCGATCGAGCCAACGGAAGGCCGAGACGTAATCCTGCGGCACGCCTTCGCCCTTGGCATAGCTGACACCGAGATTGACCTGGGCCTCGACGTTGCCCTGCTCGGCGGCCTTGCGGTACCACTCCGCCGCCTTGCCGTGATCGACCTCGACGCCGTCGCCCTTGTCGTACTTGCGTCCGAGGGCGAGCTGCGCGGCCGTGTCGCCCTGATCGGCGGCCTTCTCGTACCAATCCATCGCTTCGTCAGGATCGCGGCCGACGCCCTCGCCCTTGTCGTAGAGCATACCGAGCATCGCCATGGCACGAGCGTCGCCCTTCTTGGCGGCGGCTTCGTACCATTGCACGGCGGCGTAAGGATCCTTCTCGATGCCCTGTCCCTTGGCGTAGGCCGAGCCGAGCATCACCTGCGCCTGGGTGTTTCCCTGACTCGCCGCCTGGCCGTACCAGTAGGCCGCAAGCTGGTCGTTGGGAGCGGTGCCTTCGCCCTCGGCGTAGCGATGCGCCAGCTCGAGTTGCGATTCGGCATCGCCCTGCTCTGCCGCCTTGCGATACCAGTGCGTCGCCATCGAGGCGCTCAGCCCGACACCGTCGCCATACTGATATTTGCGCGCCAGCTTGCGCTGTGCGGCGAGATTCCCCAGGGACGCCGCCTTGGAGTAGAGCCGCGCCGCCTGGCTCGGATCGCTCGCTTCCAGCTCTTCGGCGCGGCGCAGCACCGCTTGGGCATCGCCCTCACCCGCGACGTCAGCGCTATCGACTTGCGGCGCGGGCGCGAGCGCGATCCGCTCGGCACGCGGCTCGGTGATGATCGGCTCAGCGGCGACCGCCGCCGGATCGATACGCGCGATCCTGACCGGCTTCTTCGCGGGGGCTTCGACCTCCGCCGGCTCGATCTCTGCGCGCTCGGGCTGAACCGCTGCCGGCCGAGCGGCGACAGGCGCCGGCTCGGTTTCGGGCTCGACCACCGCCCAGTCCTCCGCGGCGGGTGCGGCCAGCTCGGTGCGTTGCGGTAGCCGCGCCGCCGCGAGACGTGCTCTCTCGGCATCGGCCTCAGCGCGCAATCGAGCCGCTTCGGCCGCCGCGGCTTCCCTTGCCTCTTCCGCCTCCGCCTCGGCGCTTTCGCGGGCAGCTTCGACCTCGGCACGCTGGCGGGCTCGCTGTGCCGCTCGCTCTTCGGCGGCCGCCGCGGCTAGCGCCTCCGCTTCGGCGCGCGCCTCGGCGGCGCGACGGGCTTCCTCAGCAGCGCGATCTTGCGCCAGCGCCTGCTCGGCAGCGCGGGCGTCGGCGCGGGCGCGAGCGCGGTCCGCGGCGGCTCGGCGAGACTGCTCCTCAGCCTGCGCTTGTGCGGCGATGCTATCGGCTTCGCGTTGGGCGCGGGCTTCGGCGCCGGATCGAGCCGCCGCCTCGGCGCGCCGCCGTGCCGCTTGCTCCGCCTGCACCCGAGCCCGGGCCTCTTCGGCAGCGCTCGCCTCTGCGGCGGCCTGAGCCTCTTCACGCTCGACCTTGCTCAGCTTGCGATCGGTGCGCCCAGCCGGCTTCTTGGCAGCGGGCATGTAGGCGTCGGATTCGAAGCCCTCGATGATCTCGAGCTCCGGCGGCACCTCGTCCTGCAGCGGCTCGACGGCCGCGACAACTTCCGCCGGCACTTCAGGCTCGTCGCTGTCGCCATTCTTCTCTCGCTGCCGTCGCACTTGTTCCAGAGAGGCGAGTCGCTGGTAGTTGAACTTCCCGTCCTGGTCGCCCTTGAGAGCGGCCTTGCGATACCACTCGAGCGCGACACCAGGATGCGGCTCCACCCCGAGACCGCGCTCGAAGGCAACGCCTAGATTGACCTGCGCCGCGGGGTGCCCCTGCTCGGCGGCCTTGCGATACCAGGCCGTCGCCTTGGCCGGATTCTGCGGCAGCCCGGTGCCGGCAGCGTAGAGGCGTCCGAGGTTGTACTGCGCCGCGGCATTGCCGCCGGCAGCCGCTTGACCGTACCAGTCGGCGGCGACGGCCGGGTCGTGCGCGACGCCGTTGCCGCGCTCGTAGGCGGCGCCGAGATTCAGCTGCGCTTCGGCGTGCCCTTTGGCTGCCGCTTTGCGATACCAGTCGGCGGCGGTCTCGGGGCTCATGCCGACGCCGAGCCCGCGCGCGTACATTCGAGCGAGATTGAACTGTCCATCCGGGTGACCGACTTCGGCGGCCTTGCGGTACCAGGAGACCGCGGTGGCGTACTCTTGACTGACGCCGGCGCCGCGCTCGTACATCACCCCCAGGAAGATTTGGGCGTTGGCGTTGCCCGCCGCCGCCAGCGGCTGAAAGTGCTTGAGCGCCGCGGCGTAGTCGCCCCGACTGAAAGCACCCTTGCCGACAGCGAAGTTGGCCGCCGCAGCTGGTTGCACCAGCGCGACGGTGAGCAGAGCCACAGTCGCAAAGAACCTTCTCGACATTTGCGCCACGATCATCCCCGTCCTCCAATTTGCCGAATAGCGGGCGGAGTGTAGCGCACGACCGGGAAGCAAACCAGTTGAAGTTGCGCACCGGCGGCAGCGCGGCATGATGCACCGAAGTGTGGCGGGACTGCGAGACCCTGACCGAAATGCCTCGCACTGACCAGCGACACGAGTGATGCCTTCGGTGATTCCTTTAGTGCCGCAGCGCCGCCCGTTTTGGCACAGACGCTGTTAGGGCAGCCGGTTATGAAACTCCTATTTTGGTTGGCGATGTTTGCGACGGCGGCGACGATCGGCGTAGTGGCGGGCAACTACGTAGCGGACCTGTCCCTGTCGGCGCAGAGCTACGCGCGCGTTTTCTGACCTCCTGGTTGGGAGGGGGCCCGGGTGGAGGAGGTCTAACGATCTCACCCACCCGGGCTTGCGATCCTGCCGCTAGGGCAGAGGCAATCCTGGCAGAGCCGGCAACCCCGGCAGTGCCAACAATCCACTGAGATCGACCGTTCCACTCGTGCTGAGCGTCGCCGCGCCAGGCAGGCCTGCGGCGTTGTCGATGAATGCGGTCTGGCTCGACGGGCTGCAGAAGGCCGCGACCAGATTCATGGTGACCTCGGTGCCGGGCGTGAAGCCGGCGCCCGTCTGAGCGATGCGCGCGGCGTTGGGCAGGCCGAGCATGCCCTGCAGCGGCTGCCCTTCACAGGGGAAGCCGGTTGCGTCGGCGAGCTCGGAAGTGCCCGAGGTCAGCGCTGGTATGGCGACCGGCAAGGTCACCAGCCAACTGCTGTCCAAGGGGGGACAATCCGGCGAGGTACCGGTCGCCGGCGCGACAGTGCAAGTTTCGCCGTTGCGCTTACCGCCGCTGCAGACGCCATCGACGCACAGCGGACACGGCGCCGACGGACTCGCCGCGAGGTAGATCCGCGACGACAGCTCGGTGGTCAAGGTCGTCGTCTGGTCGAGCAGGTTGAGCGAGCCGCACAGGTCGCGCTGGAAGGTTGAGACGACACACAGCGGTATGTCGCCGGTGAGCGCCAGCGGCGGACCGAAGAAGCAGCGCGCGTCGTTGCCGCAGGAGCCGGTGACGCCGCGGCAGTCCTGATCGCCATGACAACTACCGGCGCCGTCGTGGCCCGGCGCGCCATTGAGACAATGGGTGGTCACCGCCGCGCCGAGGGTGCAGTCGCCGCTGCCGGTGCCGGGGCTGCCGGCGAACTGAATGGTTCCGGCGTTGATGCCCACGACATCCAACTTGGTGACAGTGCCACCGGGCAAGGAGATCGCCGGCAAGGCACCGACGTAGAGACAACCGAGACCGAGATCGGCCAGCTTGGCGCCCTGAGCATCGGTGACGAAGCCGGAGTACGGCGGATCCGCCGGGGGCACGAAGCCATGGCCGCCACAGTTGAGCGTACCCTGGTTGAGCGTCATCGGCACGGTAGCGAGCCGGGGCAGTGCCGCTAGGCTGGCGCAGATGCCGGGCTGAGTCGGAGTGGGAGTCGGTAGCGGAGTCTGCGTCGGCGTTCGGGTGATGCAGCTGCCGCCACTGCCGCAGGCATCGCAACAACTCGACAGCTGGCCGACGCAAGCGCTGCCGCCACTCGGCGCGGCACACTTCGAGGCCTTCCTCTTGATCGAGCAGTGTTGCTTGCCTTGGCGGGTGGTGCGGCAACAGGTGACCGAGCCGGGTTTGCCACAGGTCGAACGGGTGACGCAGCGCATCACGGTGCGGGTGCAGCTTGAACGCAGCTCGCCGTTTTCTTCCGCTGCCTTGGTAATGGCGCGGGCGCAGCCGACGTATTCGCGGCGGCTCGCTGCTCCTTCACAATCGCACATACTCTGAATCTGAGCCCGCACTGCGGCGACCTGAGCGTCGTCGTCGACGAGCTCACCGCAGCGTTCTGCCGCCCAGCTCGCGCCGGCGGGAAGCAACAAGGTGAGCGCGACGATTGCGCCGAGCCATGGCGCCCGATGGCGACGTGTCGTGGTATCCATTTCGACCTCCTGGTTTACGAGCCGCAGCGAATCCATGCTCGGCACTTACTTCACCGCCGTCACCGCCGGGCAATTGTGACTGTCTTTATCCAGGTACAGTTTGACGAACTTCTTGTGACTCGTTGTCGATCCAGACGGCGTGAGCGTCGGGAACGATCGGCGAGCCGAAGCGACAGGAGACCGCCTGCGTCACCTCAGCGCCGAAGAAGAAGACCAGCGACGAGTAGTAGACCCACACCAGCAGCACGACTAAGGAGCCGGCCGCGCCGTACGCCGAGCCGACACTGCTGTTGCCGATGTAGAGGCCGATCGCAGTCTTGCCGAGATCGAACAACAGAGCGGTGATCAAAGCGCCGACCCAGGTGTCGCGCCAGGCGATCTCGACATCGGGGAGGTAGCGGAAGATCGCAGCGAAGAGGACGACGAAGACTCCCAACGAGATCAGAAAGCTCATCAATGGCCAGACGGTCTCGACGTCGCCGAGCACCGCCGACAAGGTCGCGTCGACGCCGAGAGATACCAGCAGCAGGAAGAAGATGCCGGCGAGCATGCCGAGCGAGAGCACACGCTTGCGGACATAACCGAGCCATCCTTGTCCCGGCTTCGCTTTGACGCCCCAGATGCGGTTGAGGGCATACTGCAACTGCCCGAGGATGCCGGTCGCCGAAAACAACAATGTCGCCAGGCCGAGTAAACCCGCCAGCGTGCGCAACTGGCGCTGCTCTTGCGCCGCCGCGATGATCGAACCGACGGCGGCACCGGCCTCAGGCCCGGCGAGCTCCTGGATGTGCGCCGTCAGTTGAACCCGCAGGTCCGGCGATATGAAGCTGCTCGCCGTGACCATCAGCACCACCAGCGGCGCCAGCGACAGCGCAGTGTAGAAGGCCAGCGCCGCCCCAAGCGTCATCGCATCATCCTCAACGAAGTCGTTGACCGACTTCTTGGTGATGTCCCAGACGGTGCGGAAAGGATTCACGCCAGCGGGCGCCGCAATGTCCGCGCCAGAGTCTCACCCAACAACTACAAAGCCGAAAACCCGCCCGCGCCCACACGACGCATGTAAGATGTGGTGGCCCCTTCCCAAAGGGGGCAGCGCGAGGGCGGGGGATTTCTGCGCGCCTGTAGCTGCGCTCGGCAGAGCGCGGC
>DASPMH010000626.1:0-2153 GCA_035627175.1 Terriglobales bacterium
CGCGGAAAAAATGCGCGCCGGGGTGGGGATCGGGGATCTACCAGAAGTAGCGAGCCTGCACGTACCCCGACCGCTCCACCTCAGTGAAAGTGGTCCCGAACTCCTGATGTTGCTCCTCAATCAGGTTCTGCCCGACCACCGAGACCTCGAGTCGCCCGGCGAACGTCTTCGCCAAACGCGCATCGAGATTGACGTAGCTGTCGGTCGCCTGCGTCGGCAAGACATCGACGTAACGGAAGATGGCATCGCAGGCGACCTGCCAGGGCAGGTTGATCCGGGAGAACGCCGTCGCGGTGTGGTGCGGCGCCGACCGCTCCTCGCGCTCCTGGAACAAATCGAGGCCACCAGGATCGCGCTGCAGCTCGATCTGCAAATATGCGTAGGTCAGGTTGAGCCGCCACCACTCGGTCAGCTCGAAATCCGCGGCGACCTCGACGCCGTGCAGATCGCCGTGCAGGCCGTTCTTGATGTTCAACGGAAAGACCAGATGCGGCGGCGCCGGCTCCTGCTCCGGGAACGGCATGCCCGCTTCGAGGCTGAGCAGATCGTCGTAGTGTTGATAGAAGACCGTGGTGTCGACAAAGATCCACGGCAGCGGCGCGACGCGGTAACCGGCCTGGTAGGCGAGCGTCTTCTCCGCATCGAAGCCCGGATTGCCGACGATGCGCGGGAAGACTCCTTGGCTAGGTCCGGAGGTAAAGCGCACGTCCGACTCGATCCGTGCCGGCGAGCGCACCGCCCGACTGAACGAGGCCCACAGCGAATGGTCCGGATGCGGCATCCACAGGATCCGCGCCGAGGGTTGGACCTCGAAGCCGCTGTACTCGTTGTGCTCGAACTTGCTGCCGAGGGTCAGCCACAGGTGATCCTCGACGATCGCAATCTCGTCTTGCAGGAAGCTGCTGAGCAGATGGTCGGTGCGCCCCTTGGGAACGAAGTCGATCGCCGAGAACAATCGCGTCGAGTCGCTGGTGACGCGGTAGCCCAGCCCCCAGACGAATTGCTGCGACCACGGCAGGGCGAAGCGGTGCTGGAAGTCGAGGTCGCCGGTGTGGCGCTGCTCGCGGAAGTTGAGCTCGCGACGATAGGTATTGTCGTAATAGAGCTGCAGCATCACATCGTGCGTCGGGCTGTAATAGCGCCGCCAGCGCCCGAGCAGATTGCCACCGCCGAGGTCGGTGTTCTCGTTGCGTGCGGTGACGAAGGGCTCGCTGAAGCGAATCACGCTGCCGCGACTGCCCGCACGCCCGGCGTAACCGTCACCTTGAAACGTCAGAGTGTCGTCATTCTCGAGAGTCGAGTCGATGCGAAAGCCGCCGCGCGCCATGCGCCAATCGTCGAACTGCGGCTCGCCGCGCGGATTGAAGCCGCCGTCACGCTCGAAGTACTTGGTGTAGGCTCGGTAGTAGGTGTTCTCGCCGAGCTGACCGCCGTAGCGCATCGCCCCGAAGCCGAGCTCCTCGTTGCCACCGCCGGCGGTGACCAGTCCACCCTGCGTTTCCGCCGCGGACTTGGTGACGATATTGATCACGCCATTGAAGGCGTTGGCTCCCCACAACGTTCCCGCCGGGCCGCGGATCACCTCGATGCGGTCGATATCCTCGAGCATCAGGTCCTGCACCTCCCAGTAGGTGCCGGCGAACAGCGGTGTGTAGACGCTGCGTCGGTCGATCATCACCAGCACCGAGCGCGCCAAGCGGCTGGCGAAGCCGCGGATGCCGACCGCCCACTTGTTGGCATCGACGCGCGCCACTTGCACCCCCGGCACCAAACGCAAGGCATCGGGGATATTGGTGACACCGGAGCGGCGGATGTCCTCGCTGGTGAGGACGTAGATCGCATCGGCGACCTCGAAGCGCCGCTTGCCGCTGCGACTCGCCGAGATCACCTCGACGTCCATCAGCTGCTCCAAGCTCAGCTGCGACAATTCGCCCGGACCGAGCTCGGGCTCAGCTGCGACAGCAGCTTGGCTCAGCAACAGCAAGATCAGCAGGCACGGCAACAGTTGCGCTCGCAGCATCGCGTCCTTCATCGTCCCAGCGCCCGGACACCCGGTCGCGTCGCGGTCATCACCAAAGCCCGCGCGGACGCGATTGCCACACCCAACCCGGGTAGTCTAGCGACCATCCCCTCCTTTCTAAGGAGGGGGCAAG
>DASPMH010000627.1:0-2872 GCA_035627175.1 Terriglobales bacterium
TACACTCGCGCTAGGCGCCGGGCAGCGATCTGGAGAGTGTAGCTGCCGTCGGCAGACGGCGGCCAGGTGAGCCGAGCCGCCGCGCTCTGCCGAGCGCAGCTACAGGCTCGGGCTCTCGGCGCGGAAGAACTTCTGGCGCGACGGGTCGGGCATGCCGTTGGCGAAGTTGATGCCGAGGTTGCGGAACAACGGGTCGCAGTCGCTGTCCAGCGGCGAGCTCTCGCATCCCGGCGCGCTATCGGGATGGTTGACGCTGAGGTCGGTGTCGGCGAACAGCTCCTTCAAATCGGCAACGACGTGGTCGGTGCTCGGATCGAAATCGGGCAGGTACACCTCGGCCTCGTTCAGGCGGTCGCAGCGCAGTGTCGTCGCCGGATTGGGACCGGTGCAGGCGGTGCTGCCGACGTGGAAGCGTGCCAGGTCGCGCGCCTCATCGAAGCGCACGAACTTGTATCCGGCGCGCCAACTCCAGAACATCGCGGTCAGGCTCAGCGGCGAGGGCGCGGTCGAGACGTCGATGTGGTTCAACTCGAAGGGAACACCAACCTTGAAGCGCAGACCGCGGTAGGTGCCCGGCGGCACTCTGCCGGCGATCTGCGCGTTGGTCTGCACCGTGCCTTGATTGCACGGCGCGGTGCGGTCCTCGAAGTCGAGCAGCACCAGGTCGCGATATTGCCACAGGCCATCTTGCTGCAGCAGCACCGGCACCTCGCGCCCCACGGCATCGAGCAGCCGCACGTCGTAGAGATAGAAGCGCAGGTCGGCCGGGATGATCGTCTCGTGGCTGAGACCGATGTCGTCGTAGCTCTGCCCGCAAGCGAAGGGAGCGTCGCCGACTACGGCGCGAAACGGAATGGTGACCGGCTCCAGGGAACAGCCGGTGAGCGCGTTGTTCACGGTTGCCAGAATTTCGTCGACGGTGACGCCGCCGTCGGCATCGGCATCACCGAGACATGCGGGCATGGGTTGCGCCGCGACTGCGGCGGGCAGTGTCAGCAGCGCGGACAAGGTGAGCAAGCGGATCATGGCAGGGAACCTAACCGATCGGCACAGCTGAGCCTAGCAGCTCAGGAGATCTCGAAGGCTCAGGTTGCCTGCGCTTCGAGACGCCTTCCGGGCTCCTCGGCGCGAAACGGTCCTGAATCGAAGCAACCAAGTCTTACTGCTGCGGCGGGTACTTCTGCAGCTTGCGCTGCAGGGAGCGGCGGTGCAGCCCCAAGCGCCGCGCCGCCTCGGAGATGTTGCCGCTACAGTCGGTCAGGACGCGATTGATGTGCTCCCACTCGGCGCGCGCCAGCGACGGCGTCGCCATGTCGGCAGCTATGTCGGTCGAGGGGGCGGCCTCGGCTTTGGCGAAGGCGGCGAGGATGTCGTCGGCGTCCGCCGGCTTGGGCAGGTAGTATTTGGCCCCGAGCCGCAACGCTTCGACAGCGGTAGCGATGCTGCCGTAGCCGGTCAGCACGATGATGCGCGTCTGCGGATCGATCTCGATCAAGGTCTCCACCAGCTCGAGCCCGGAGCCGCCCGGCATGCGCAGATCGACAATCGCCAGCTCTGGCGATTCGCGCCGCGCCGCGCTGATCGCTTCGTGGAAATCCGCGGCTGTGGTGACCTCGAAGCCGCGCTCACGCAGCGCCCGGGCGAGGCGTTGGCGCAAATAGGCATCGTCGTCGGCGAGCAACAGCGAGGCGCCGCGATCGGGGGAGGCCGGCTCCATCAAGCTCGCTCGCGCTGCGCCGGCAGCACCACGGTCGCCAGCGTGCCGTGTCCCGGCCGCGACTCGATCTCGAGACGGCCGCCCATCCTGTCCAGGATCGAGCGGCTCAAGAAAAGACCGAGTCCCATGCCGTGGCCTGCCTCCTTGGTGGTGAAGAACGGCTCGCCGAGGCGATCGATGACCTCGGCCGACATACCCCGGCCGCGATCGCGAATCTCGAGGTGCAGCTGCCCCTGAGCTGCGAAGCCGCCGAGCGTAACCGCCTCGCCCGGCGCGGCGTCGAGGGCATTCTTGACGATGTTGCCGAGCGCCAGCGCTGCGGCTTGCAGCGGCAACAGCAGTGCTACCTCGGCGAAACTGCGGCCGAGCTCGACCTGCACCGGCGCCGACGGCTCGAGGCCGCGCAGGGCATTGGCGATCAGCTCATCGGCCGTCACCAGCCGTGGCTGCTCACCGAGCGTCCCGCCGGCACCTTCGGTCAGCTGCCGCAGGATGGCGCTGCAGCGCTCGACCTGAACGCGAATCAGGTGCGCGTCGTCTCGCGCACCGGCACAATCGGCGGCGCCGTCGAGCTGGCGCTCGAGCTCTTTGGCGGCGATCGCGATCGTAGCGAGCGGCGAGCCGAGCTCGTGGGCGGCGCCGGCGGCGAGCGTCGTCAGCGATGCCAGGCGTTCGTGCCTCGCGGTCAGGCTCTTGGCCGTCGCCAGCTCATGTTCGCGGATGCGCAGGGCGCTGGTGACGCGCTGGACGAAGTAGACGATGAACCAAGCGGCCAGCGCGAACGCCAGCCACATTCCGGCGAGGTGCAGGCGGAAATGGTGCGCGTGCCCGTCGTGAGATTCCGGCAGCAGGAAGAGGGTGCCGAACAGAGTGATCGACAGGGTGACGATGCCCCAGGCCCAAGCGGGACGCAGCGCGATCGCGCCGAGGGTGACGTGGATCAGATAGAGGAAGCTGAAGGGATTGGCGGCGCCGCCGGTCAGGGCGAGCAGCGCGGTGAGAAAGCAGACGTCGGCGGTTAGCAAGGCGCCGAGCAGCCATTGCGCCACCGGCCGGCCGCGGCGCGCCCAGAGGTCGCAGGCGAGGTTGGTGCCGATCTCCATACCGATGACGACCCAGAGCGGGCCGCGCGGCAGGTCGACACCGAGAAGCAAC
>DASPMH010000628.1:0-2061 GCA_035627175.1 Terriglobales bacterium
TAGTGGCGAAAAGGTCGGCGAGGATCCGCTCGACATCATCCTCGTCCACAGAGCCATCGCCATCGCAATCGCCGGCGCAGGTCGGGTCGTGCGCTTGGGCTGCGGCAACGAAGCTGTAGTGGCTTAGGGCGGCAACGAAATCCCCCGCGCCTGCGGCGCTGCCCCCATTGGCAAAGCGGGCGCACACCTGGTTGGTCCCCAGGCACAGCAAGAGGACCGCTAGGGCGAGTGTTCGAGCCATAAAAGAACCGCTCCGGCGATCATCGCCGGAGCGGTTCTTAAGATGCAAGCAGCGGAGCGAAACGCTCCGGCGGGATCAGCCGCCGACCGGTCGGGTCCGGGTCGGAGTAAATTGGATCGGCGTCGACGAGGCCGTCGGCGTCGCCGTATCTACCGGGGTGTTGGTCGCCACCGGCGTACCGCCTGCGGTCGTCGGTGTGAACGTCGGCGTCGGTGTCGCGGTCGAGCCAGGCAGCGGCGGGGTGTTGGTGGGCACGCCCGAAGGCCGGGTGTTGGTCGGCCTGGGAACGGTCGGGATCACTCCGGTCGGCGTCTGCGTCGGGATCGGCGTCGGCGAGAAGATGCCGTTGGGATAGTGGTAGCCGAGGTCCGCCGGTGGGTTGTCGAGGAAGCTGTCCGGCCGCGTCGTCCGCGTCTGCAGAATGCTGAGGAAGAACGGATCGGTCGCCGGATCGCCGCGATCGAAGGCCGGGCTGTTGCCGGCACCGGTGGAGACCTGCATGCGGAAATTGCGCTGCGGCGGTGAGATGAACAGCGGGTCCGCCGTCAGATCGCGTGAACCCGCCGACACACCTTGATAGCCATCGTTGTTGAGGTTCGAGCGGCTCTCGAAGCCGGTGGTCGAGAACTGATCGACCGAGATGCCGAAGCCGTTGTTGCCGTCGATGATGTTGTTTTGCAGGAAAACGAACGCCGACGGCACGCCATTGAAGCGCCGCACCACTACGCCGCCGCCGTTGTTGCTGTAGATGGTATTGTTGATGATCTCGACGGTGTTTTGTCCCAGCGCGGCGATGCCGGCTCCGGCGTTCTGGATGATCAGGTTGTCGAAGATCAACACCCCCGCCGAGGTTTCGAGGCGAACGCCATCGCCATCGCCGAAACGGACGGTGTTGTTGAGGAGGAGCACGTCGACGCTATCGACGGCGCGGACCACCGCTTGTTCGCCACCGATGAGCTCGAAACCGTCCATCTCGAAGCGGTCGATGCCTTCGAGATCGACGGCGGCAGTCTGCCCGTTGCCGATGATCGCGACCGGCCCTTGGCTGGTGTCGGCGATAAGGGAAACCGAACCGCGGAAGTCGCCGCGACTGAACCGGATCGGCGGATAGGATCCGGCAGTTACGCTGAGTCGCACGCCATCGGGGAAGTCTTTGGCGATGTCGCCGATGTTGCCGCCGCTGACCACGACGAGCGTCGGTGTCACCGTCGGCAGCGTCGAAATCGTCGGCGTTCCCCCAGAGTTGCCGTTGTCATCGGAGCCGCCATCGCTCCGGCCGCAACCGATCTGCGCCGCTATCATGCCCGCGCCGGCGAGCATTGCGATCACCCGCGTAATCCGGATCCGTCGACTCATGCCTGTACCAACCCTCATCTGAGTAGAATTTCAAAAAACGCGCGCATTTACTCATCGATGTCGCGAAATGTCCACCCCAAACCCCGCACCCTCAGAGAGGGAGAGATGCATCAATCCCGTCACATTGCTGCACCCTCCGTCCCAATCCCCCGCGGCCTCCGGCCCGCGCCCCCTTTGAAAAAGGGGGCGATGGGCCTAAGGTCCCGCCGCCGTGTCAGCCATCGAGGACCGTTTCAGCGCCGCTGCGCTGCAGACCCTGCGCGCCGCCATCCGCGACGCCGGCGGCAACGAGGTGCTGCTGCTCGGTACGGTCGATGACGCCAACCGGGTAGAGACAGTCCGTGTCCTCGCCCGCGGCAACCGCAACGCCGTCGCCGCACTGCTGCAGATCGCCCGGCCGGGCGAGGTCCTGATCCACAATCACCCCAGCAGCGCGCTGCAGCCCTCCGAGGCCGATGTCGCCA
>DASPMH010000629.1:0-18754 GCA_035627175.1 Terriglobales bacterium
GGCGCCGCCGCTTGCTGCGCCACTTCGGTTCGTTGCGCCGCATCCGCGAAGCCGATGTCGAAGCGCTGGCGCAAGTGCCGGGAGTGTCGCGGCCGCTGGCGGAGCAGATCCGCGAACGCCTCGGCGCACCGCCGCCGGTGCGCGCGGCGTCGCCCGGGCCTGCCGCGCAGTAATCGGCTCGCCCATGCCGTGGCTGGTGGTCGCCACCCTGGGGCTGTTGCTGGGCGACCTGCTGGCGGTGTGGCAGCTGCCGCCGTCACTGCTGGCGAGCTTCGCTGCCGGCGGCGCTGCGCTGGCGCTGTTCGGAATGGCTCGGTACCAGCCGGGTACCATCGACTGGGCGCGCTGTGGTGTCGCCTTGCTGGCTCTCGCTCTCGGCTTTGCCAACGCCGACCGCGTCTACCGGCCGGTTTTGCCCGCCGGCCATATAGGGACGTTGTCGCTACCGGCGACGGTTCGATTCGAAGGGCGGCTCGCCCGCGATCCGGAGCGGCGCGGCGTGCAAACTCGCATGATCGTTGCGGTCGAGCGTCGCTATCACGCTGGCGCCTGGCAAGAGGCTACCGGTCTGCTGTCGCTCTCGATTCAGGGCGCCGAGCAGCGGTGGGGCGCGGGCGATCGCGTCCAGGGAGCCCTTACGCTGCGCCGGCCGCGAAATTTCGGTAACCCGGCCGAGCTCGACTACGAGGCGCATCTGGCGCGGCAAGGAATTTACGCGACCGGCTTCGCCTACGACGACCGAGCCCTGCAGCGCGAGCCGGCCGTGGCGTCGTGGTCGAGCGCGATGAGTCGCTGGCGCCGCGCCACCCGAACTGCCTATCGGCAAGCCTTGCCGCTCGCCGACGCGCAACTGCTCGAGGCCCTGGTGCTCGGCAGTCAGCGCGAGCTTCCGATCGAGACACAGGACGCATTTCGCCGCACCGGAACGAGCCACATTCTCGCCATCTCCGGTTTGAATGTCGGCTTGGTTGCGGCAGCGGCGTATGTCGCGCTGCGCTGGCTGCTGGCGCGCAGCCAGCAGATTCTGCTGCTGGCCAATGTTCAGAAGCTCGCGACGCTGCTGTCGCTGCTGCCGGTCATCCTGTACGCGGGCATCGCCGGCACCAATGTCGCCACCGTCCGCGCTCTGGCGATGGCGGCGGTTCTGCTGGGCGCGATTCTGGTCGAGCGCCGGCAGCGCTCCGCCGTCAGCCTGGCGGCGGCCGCCGCGCTGGTGTTGTTGCTGTGGCCGGGAAGCGGCCGCGATCCTTCTTTTCAGCTCTCCTTCGTCGCCGTCGCCGGGCTGATGCTCGGCATGGGCCGTTTCGGTCCGTGGTGGCGCGAACGGGCGCGGCAGCGGATGCTCCATCTGCGCGGCTGGCGCGGGAGCGTCGAGAATGTGGTCGCGGTGTACCTTGCGGTGAGCGTCTCGGCGATGGCGGCGACAGTGCCGTTGGTTGCCTATCACTTCAACCAGCTGTCGTTGATCGCGCCCCTTGCCAACGCGGTAGTGGTGCCGCTGCTCGGCTCGGTCGCCGTCGGTCTCGGCTTGCTCGCCGCGGTGGCGTCCCTGCTATGGGAGCCTCTCGCTTGGCTGTTCGCGTGGCTTTCCTGGCCGGCGTTGTGGATCGGCCGCAACGCCGTGATGCTGTTCGCTGCAGCTCCGCTAGCGGCGGTACGAGTGCCGTCGCTGACGGTGCTCGAGCTTGCGGTCGTGTACGGCGGACTCATCGCGGCATTGCTGCGGCTGCGCCACCTGCGCCACGCCGCCTGGGCGTCGCTGCTGGTGATCGGCTTGGCCGACGCCGGCTGGTGGTGCCGGGAGCGCTATTTCTCGCGCGATCTCGCGGTGACCTTCCTTAGCGTAGGGCAGGGCGATTGCGCCGTGGTCGAGCTACCGGGCGGCGAGGTTATGGTGGTCGACGGCGGCGGCCTGAGCAGCCGGAGCTTCGACGTCGGCGAGCGCATCGTCGCGCCGTTCTTGTGGAGTCGAAAGATCGTTGGTGTCGACTATCTCGTCCTCAGCCATCCTCAGTGGGATCACTACTCCGGCCTCGGCTACCTCGCCGAGCAATTCGCGCCGCGACAGCTGTGGTGGAACGGCAAGCGCAGTGAGGCGAAGAGCTTCGTCACGCTACTCGAGCGACTCGAGCGCGGCGGTGCCGAGCTGGTGACGATGAAGCGCGGCCTGACCCGGTCACTAGATTCGGTAGCCGTGCGGGTGCTCGCTCCCGAGCGCATCGCGGGCGTCTCGCCGAACGACAGCTCGCTGGTGCTGTCGCTGGCGTTCGGCGGAGAAGAGATCTTGTTCACCGGCGACATAGAGCGAGATGCTGAAGGCGAATTGGTGCGCAATTACGGCGAGCAGTTGCGAGCCGCGGTCTTGAAGGTGCCGCATCACGGCAGCGCCACCTCGAGCGGCGCGGAGTTCCTCGAGCGGGTCCAGCCCCGCTACGCGGTGATGTCGCTCGGCTTCGCCAACCGCTTCGGCTTCCCCAACCCGGCCGTGCTACGGCGCTACCGCGCCATCGGCACAGAGACCTTTCGCACCGACGTCGACGGCGCGGTCGCGGTGCGGATCTCACCGGAAGGCAAGATCTCGATCAGACCGACCCGATGATCTGGGGAACGCCCAGCTACAGGCGAGAACCTCTTGCCGGTGCTGCTGCGCCATCACCGCTATTCAATGCCGCCGTGAGCCAGGACCACGCCTGCGCAACCAGATAGTCAATAGAGCCAGAGGCAGTGCACCGCCGTACGACAAAGCGATGATGCGCGTGTCGTAGTTGTTCGCCCGCGCCGCGCGCAATACGCGTTCAGAGATAGGCTCCAACTCTTCGAAGGAAGTGATCGCAACAACCGGAGCGTTCGGGAAGCCGCAACAATCATCGTCCGCTAGCGGATCGATCACCTTCATTCGAAATTGACCCTGCCGATTTTGGACAGCCACTTCCGCGAGGTTGATGTCGTCCCAGTCGAAGGTGAAGTGTAGGGTGTCGTTCGCTGCGAGGTAGAACCCGCCGCTACGCAGCGCGGGCAGTGCAGGCTGCCGATTGGCGTAGATCGGCAGGCGGTAGCGCTCATGCGGAGGACACGCGGTAGCGCCGACCGGCGTAATCCACAGCTCCTCTGCTGAGCGATTCTCGCCGGCGCGGCCTGCGCTATGACCCGGCTCAGCTCGCGGCCGCAGCACTTTCGGGGGGATCGATCAACTGTTCGATTGCCGTGCGTGAGCATACGGTGGTAGGGGTCGCGCCAGCGAAAAGGGGGAACCTGATGGATCGCCTACGCCTTCTGCCGGCCTGCTGGTTGAGTATGCTCCTCTTCAACGCGCCGGTTGCCGCGTGCACCGGCGATCTCGATGCCGACACAGTCGTCGATGTCGTCGAGATCGTCGAGCTCGTCAACTGTGCCCTCGGCGAGGGCGACGCTGGCGAGCTGTGCATCGAAGCGGATGTGACGATGGTGGTGTCGGCCGTAGGCAATGCGTTGTACGGCTGCGCGGCGCAGCCGGTGTGGATGGAGATCACCCCATGCCGGCAATGCGATGGATGCTTGGCTGAAGAGGAATGGCGCCCGCTTGGGATCGTGTTTCTCGACGAACGCGTGGTTCATTGGGAGGTCGTTTGTCTGGCCTGCGGCTGCCCGGGTGGGCCCAGCATCTATGCGCTCGTTCATCCCGGTGATGCGGAGCGATTGGCCGCAGCGGGCTGGTCACGACAGGTGCCGCCTCGATAAGCGCACGGCCCTATCAGTGAGCCATGTTGGTCTTATCCATTCGCCCTCGCCCTCCCCTCACCGGCGGCTCGCTTCTTTGAGCTGAGTGCCGTCGCCGGCAGCTCGGGCTCCAGCGCGTCGCAACCTCTAGCCGCCGGCCAAGGCACGCGATCGAAAGGTGACCGCACTTGCCAGCTGCCCCGTCTGATGGACCTCGGTGATACCGGTTCGAGACAACGTCACTGAAACCACCGAGCCGCTCAGTGGTGCGAATCCAGCCGACCCGCACGATGTGGACAATTTCTATGCTGATTCGTGCCTCAGTCTTCGCAGCCCTGGAATGTGGTGCCGGCGAGGTTGTCTTGCCACACATTGCCGGTGCACATCGCCGTCTCGTCGTGCAGGTCGTAGATGCTTCCGAAGACGATGTTATCGCTGATTACGAACGGGGCGTCGAAGACCTGGATTCCGTCGTCGTTGGCGGCGATCACCCGATTGCTCCTGGCGGTGGCCCCGGGATTGTCGAGGAGGATGCCAATGTCGCCACCTTTCGCATCGTTCTTGGCGAAGACCGCTCTTTCACCGCCGCCGCTGAAGTTCGCGGTGAAGTTGTCGGTCGAATTATTGTTGGAGAAGGTGCAGGATTCGCAGCCCGCACCGGTGGAGAAGCCGTATTCGTTGCCGATCGCGGTGCTCTTGACGACCTTGTTGCCGGCGCCCTCGAGCGAAAAGCCGTGCTCGTCGCAGTAGATCGCGGAAGAGCCGGTGATCTTGTTCGCCTCACCGCGGACGTGGAATCCGTCGATATCGACCCCGACCGCGGCGCATCCTTTGAATGAGTTGCCATTGCCGTCCTCGACGTAGAACCCATGGATCGCGTTTTCGCGCACGCTGGAATCGCTGACCTTGTTCTTGTCTCCTTGAATATGGATGCCCCGGTTGCCGCCGCTACCATGGCACCGGCTCAACTTGTTGCCGTCGCTCTCGATGTAGATCTGAGAGGTCGCGTTGTCGTCAGCGTAGATGCTGCTCAGCTTGTTGCCATCGCTCAGCGTATGCAGGCCGACGTTGCCATTGTCGATCAACACCAGGAAGCTGACTTCGTGTCCGCCACCGCCGCTGATCTCGAGCCCGATGTTACAGCCAGAGATCGTGCCGTTGGCGATGGCGGAGCCGGCGCCGCTCAAGAGCACTCCGTCTCGCGAGTTGTCGAGGCAGGTGATGCGGTGCCCGTTCATGTCGAGCTCAGCGCCGCTCTCCAGCGTCAGCGCCGGTGTCCCGGCGCAGTTGATGATGTCGGCAGTCATCTGGTGTTTGCCCGCCCCGATGGTGCCGCCGCAAATGAGCTGACCGTCAGCGAAGGTGGGCAGTCCCGTGAGCAGAGCAATGCTCGAAGCTAAAATTACGAGCTGTGACAGAGTGCGCATGCGAACCTCCCCAAAGAATGCGACGCGCGTAGCATCGACCGCAGCGGAAATCCTCACGCCATTGTCAAGATTTCGATAAGCACCCGATCCCCTTTCTAACCGAGCGGCTGAGCAGGCGCAGGGGCACGGTAGGCGGTGTCCCACGGCAGACCGACTGTGTCGCGCTTCTGCCCGGCGCGGGCTCTGCGTGCTCGGCGAGAGATCTTGGCCTACTGCTTCGCTGGCAGCGGTGTAACGATGCGCAGCGCCGGCAGGAGGTTCTCGCTGAGCACACGGTGCGCGCTGAGATTGGAGAAGAAGCAGGATCAGAATAACGACAATCTGAATCTTCTCTTATCTCCGCGGGCTCTGCGTGCTCCGCGAGAGATCTTGGCCTACTGCCTCGTCGGCATCGTCGTGACGATGCGCAGCGCCGGCAGGAGATTCTCGCTGAGCACGCGGTGCTCGCTGAGATCGGAGAAGAAGCAGGATCAGAATAACGACAATCTGAATCTAATCTTATCTCCGCGGGCTCTGCGTGCTCCGCGAGAGATCTTGGCCTACTGCTACGCTGGCAGCGGTGTGACGATGCGCAGCGCCGGCAGGAGATTCTCGCTGAGCACGCGGCGCTCGCTGAGATCGGAGAAGAAGCAGGATCAGAATAACGACAATCTGAATCTTCTCTTATCTCCGCGGGCTCTGCGTGCTCCGCGAGAAATCTTGGCCTACGGCTTCGCTGGCAGCGGTGTGACGATGCGCAGCGCCGGCAGGAAGTTCGCGCTGAGCACGCGCACGTGAATCGCCGACATCATTGTCGTCGTCGTGATCGTCGAGAAACTTATCGAACTGGACACGCGTGGGTTACGACAGTCCAAACGATCTGTACGGCGTCACGCTCAAAGCGGTTGCACCAAGGGCGTTTCATGAAGCGAGTGCGTGAGGTCTGGGCCGCCGGCAGACGTTCCGCTTACATTCGTTGACATCGCCTGGCGCGATCAATCGTATTCGCTCGAGCCTTGCACCCAGAGAAAGGATTGGAGGTCGATCATGTCGCGCGGGCGCAGGTCACGCAGATCGCGACGGAGTTGTTCGGTCAGCTCGAGCAAGCTCGCGTAGGTGTGCCAATTCGGCCGCGAGATGTAGCGAAAGTCGGCGCCATATTGCTCCGCTGCGAGGCGGGTCACCATCGGTTTGAGAAAGAAGTGCACGTCCGGGCGGGCCAGGAAGCCGAACACCGTCACCAGCGGCCAGGTCAGTACCCGGGTCTGGCGACGCGGCAGCTCGCCGACCACGGCGCACCAGTGCTCGAAGGTAGTTTGCATGCGGCGGCCCGACCACAGCAGCTCGTAGAGACCGGCGGCGAAGGCCTCGGCCCCGGCGGGCGTCTTGACCGCGTCGCGTAGCGCCATCTTCTCGAACGAGAAGAGCAGGTTGGTACGCGACTCGATGGTGACCGCGCGGCGCGCGATCTCGCTGAAAGCTCGCTCGCGCAACAGACGGCGATGGGTCGCTCGATCGAGCTCGGCCAACCAGCGCTGGTGCGCTGCCTCTTTGTAGCCCCGTTCCCAGTCGAGATAGGTCTCGTCGGTAAATCCGCCTGGGAAGAAGCGGAGAAACTTCTTGCGGCAGCGAGTGGCGCCGGCGCTGCTCGCCAGGCCGCGCGGCGAGCCGTGACGGCGGGCGCGGCGGTCACCGCTACGGCGTAAGGTCGAGGCGGGAGAGGTATGGGTTGCCATGGTACCGACAACGCTACCCCGACCGTCGCAAAATGGGATCCCAGGTGCGCTAAAACCACCACAGCTCGCGCGCTACGATCCCAAGGCGCGCTGCTTCCGAGCTACTCGCTCGGCCAGATTGCTTCGAAGCGCTGGTCGCGGCGGCGAAGCCGCGACGATGCGCAGCGGCGGCGGGAGGTTCTCGCTGAGCACGCGGTGCTCGCTGAGATCGGAGAAGAACGAGAGGAACTAGGAACAGAATGGGGATCGAGATCTTCTCTTATCTCCGCGGGCTCTGTGTGCTCCGCGAGAGAGCTTGGCCTACTGCCTCGTTGGCAGCGTCGTGACGATGCGCTGCGCCGCGCAGGAGGTTCGCGCTGAGCCCGGGGTGCTCGCTGAGATCGGAGAAGAATTTAGGATCAGAAAAGGGGATCAGGATCTTCTTTCATCTCCGCGGGCTCGTGCTCCGCGAGAGATCTTGGCCTACTGCTTCCTTGGCAGCGCGGGGGCAGGGGCTGGTTTGACTCTCGCATACCCCACCGCTAAGGCGGCGCCGATGCATTCCACGTTCAAGCAGATGATGAACGAGGTCGTGGCGTACGGCAGTTGCTGCGAGTGCGGCAGTTGTGTCCTGGTCTGCCCCCACAATGTCATCGACTACATCGACGGCAAGCCGAAGCAGGTCGCCAAGGCGACCAACCCGTTCGACTACTGCGGCATCAGCGAGGGCATTGGCTGCGACGTCTGCGCTCAGGTGTGCCCCCGTCTCGGCGACCGCGAGCATCATCTGACCGAGCGGGTTTTCCCGGATCAGGACGACGTCTACCGCGGCGGCTTCGGCGTGTACCGCCGGGTCGTCGCCGCCCGCTGCAAGGATCCGGAGATCCTCGCCCGCTGCGAGGACGGCGGCGTGGTGACCACGATTCTGACCTGGGGGCTACGCAACGGCAGCTTCGACGGGGCGGTGGTGTCGGCGATCGATCCGACCAAGCCGTGCCAGCCTCTCCCCAAGGTGGTGACGACCGTCGATGAGGCGATCGCCAGCGCCAGCTCCTGGTACACCTACTGCCCCAACGACATGGCGCTCGAGCAGGCCGAGCAGCTCGGCTTGTCGAGCGTTGCCTTCGTCGGCGTGCCTTGCCAGATCACCCCGGTGCGCAAGATGCAGCTGGCCGATCCGTCGTTCCTCGACAATGGCCGTAAGAAAGAAGCGCACATCCAAAAGCAGACCAAGTTCCTCAAAGGCTTCGGCGGGCGGGTCGCGCTGACCATCGGCTTGCTGTGCAGCGAGGTGTTCACCTTCCAGGAGCTGATGATCGATACCATCGAGGGCGAGATGGGCATCCCGCTGGCCGACATCAAGAAGTTCAATGTGAAGGGCAAGGTCTTGATCGACAAAAAGAATGGCGAGCGGGTCGAGATCCCGCTCAAGGACGCCCAGGAATACGCCCGCCCCGAGTGCCACCATTGCGGCGATTTTTCCGCCGAGCTCGCCGACATTTCCTGCGGCGGCGTCGGCGCCAACGACTGGACGATCACCATTTTGCGTTCACCGCGCGGGGTCGAGGTCTTCGATGCCATGGTCGCGGAAAACCTCTTGGAGGTGCGGCCGATCGAGGAGCTCGAGACCTCGATGCGGGTCGCCCTGCGCTTGGCGCGCAAGCAGCGCGACCGGGTGCCGGTGCCGCCGGGTCGGACAGAAAGATGGGTGCGACCGCTCGGTTTCGGTGCTAAGTAGAGCCGGAGCAACGAGGAAGAAAGTCGTCGCGCGTCGCGCCGAGAGGCCGCTTTGCGAAAGCTCGAAGTGCCACCGAAATTCCCACCCCACTACCTGGAACAACTGATCGAGAGCTCCCCGGACATCGTCGTCGCGGTCGAGCGCAGCGGCACGATCGTGTTCTACAACGATGGCGCGGAGCGCAATCTCGGCTTCACCACCGGCGAGATCCTCGGGCAGAACGTCACCAAGCTCTACCCGTCGATCGACGAAGCCCGGCGGGTGATGAGCGCGATGCGCAGCAGCGCTTGCGGCGGCCCGGGCAAAGCCAAGAACTTCGAGACCGTCTTCGTCGACCGCTGGAATCGCCGCATCCCGGTGGCGATCTCGGGATCGATCCTCTACGACGATGCCGGTTTGGAGATCGGCTCGATCGGCTTCGCCAAAGACATCCGCGAGATCCGTGAGCGCGATCGACTGGCCACCCTTGGCGAAGTTGCCGTGGCCGTCTGTCACGAGATCAACAATCCGCTCGAGGTGATCTCCAACCAGGTCGAGCTGCTGCGGCAATTCGTCCGCGAGATCGGCGACGACCGCCAGGCGGTGGCGGGGCAGGAACGGACCGAAGCGGTGCGTCGCGAGGTCGAAAAGATCCAGACCATCGTCAACCGCTTGGTCGCTTTGGCGCACGGCTCGGCACACTACGCCACCCGCGAGTACCACGGCGGCACCCAGATGGCCGACCTGCAGTCGAAACAGCCGGTCGCCCCCGATTCGCTCGCCGGTCTCAAGGTATTGGTCGTCGACGACGATCACGCCGTCTGCCAGTCGGTTTGCGATCTACTGACGCAAGATGGCGCCGATGTGACGATGGCCAACAGCGGGCTGCAAGCGCTCAAGATGTTTCAGCGCGACCACTTCGACATCGTCATCAGCGACGTGGTGATGCCCGATCTCGACGGCTACGACTTGTTCATGGAGATCAAGGAGCGCGGTCCGACGCCGGTGGTATTGATGACCGGCTACTATTACGACCGCGATCACGTCATCAAACGCAGCCGCCTCGAAGGGCTCGAAGGCGTGTTGTTCAAAAAGCCGGTCGATCCCGATCGTCTTCGCGCTCTGATTCGAAAGCTGTGTCATCGGGATCTGCCGCCTGCGCCTGCGGCCGAATGACGGTGCGCCGCGCCGCCGGTCCGAGACGACGCGGATCGCTGGTCGGCGACGGAGCGGGCTTGAGTTGAAGCACCATCGGACCGTCGGCGGAGGCGATCACGACATGGTCGGTGTGCACCTCGGAGAGCGTACCCAAGCCGAGAATCTCCGCCCCTTGACGGTAGAGATTGCTCGAGCCGTCAGGAAGCTCGATCGCCGCGTAGGAGACCGTGCCGACCGCGACGCCGGCGAGCCTGTAGATGCGACTGCGCTCGTCCTCGGCTTGCGCTGCAGGAGCCGTGGGTGAGGGCGCAAGCGGCGACGGCGCCGCCAGCGGCGGGGCTGCGGGCGGAGGTGGCGAGACCGCCCAGAGCCACCAGACAGCGAGCAGCGCGACCAACAGAATCGCCAGTGGTGCGAAAGCGCGAGGCATGCTTCGGTTACCGCGACTCGCCCAGCGAATCGGCGGTGCTCGGATGAGTCAGGCGTCGCCGGGGCTGCCGCGGGCTCGCATCGGCCTCGACGAGCGCTTGCGCTACTGGGCGCCGGTGCTGGCCTGGATGCTGGTGATCTCGATGTTCTCCGGCCAACCGTTCTCCGCCGCCAACACCAACAACTACATCGATCCGATCTTGCGGTTCTTCTTTCCCGACATCACCGCGGCAGGCTTCGTCCTGGCCCATTCGATCATTCGCAAGCTGGCTCATTTTATCGAGTTCTTCGTGCTGGGCTGGCTGGTGTACTGGGCCCTGCGTCGCGGCCGCGCGCCGCAGTGGTACGCCCATTGGGCGCTGCAGGCGACGCTGTTCGCGCTGGTGTTTGCGCTGCTCGATGAGCTGCACCAGGCCTTCGTCCCCAACCGCACCGGCTCACTGCTCGACAGCGGGATCGATACCGCAGGCGCCGTGACAGCACAGTTGGCGCGCTACGGATGGTATCGCTGGGCATCGGCACGGCTTAACAGAAGGGGGTGAAGCAGTGAAGCGGCTCCAATGCTCCATTGCTCCACTGCTAACGCACCTGGACACCGACGTCATCCATGTGCCACACCTCTGGCGCGAGGTCGTGGATGATGGGTCCGGCGAAACGAGTGCGGCGCGAGGCGGGGCGACTGGGATTCTTGCTCAAGGTCGAGCGCGAGCTGTGGGCGACCGGGGTGGCGCGCATCGCCGGTGTCGATGAGGTCGGCGTCGGACCGCTCGCCGGGCCGGTAGTCGCTGCCGCCGTGATCATGCCGCCCGACGCCAAGCTGCGCGGCGTCGATGACTCGAAAAAGCTGCCGGCGCCGCGGCGCGAAGAGCTGGCCGCCAAGATCCGCCAGCTCGCCACCGCCGTCGGCATCGGTATCGTCGAGGTCGACGAGATCGACCGCCTGAATATCTATCGCGCCGCTCTCGAGGCGATGCGGCGGGCCGTAGTCGGACTGAGCGTCGTTCCCGACCACATCGTCGTCGACGCTCGCCGGGTTCCGGGGATCGATCTGCCGCAGACCTCGCTGATCAAAGGCGACGGCCGCTGCTATTCGATCGCCGCCGCGTCGATCGTCGCCAAGGTGACCCGCGACGCGATGATGCACGAGCTCGACAAGCAGTATCCGGAGTACGGTTTCGGCGAGCACATGGGGTACGCCACCGAGCGCCACCTCGCCGCCCTCGAACGCCTCGGCCCCTGTCTGATTCACCGCCGCTCCTTCGCCCCAGTCCGCGAGCCCCGCCTCCCGGGGCTGTAGCGTCCGCTCTATGGACAGGGGAATCGCTGTAGCGTCCGCTCTCTGAGGGCGGGACCGGGGCGTGGTGGTGGGGTTCCGATAGTCCTGGGCGCGCTCGGAGCGCGCGCTACAGCCGGACTCCGATAGCCCTGGGCGCACAACGGTCGTTGCGGGCACCCTGGGCGGATGTTAGGACTCGCGGTCACCTTTTTCCCCCCGGAGAGCCGATGGAATTTCTCAATCAGATTCTCGATGTGTTTCTGCACCTCGACACCAGCCTCAACCAGTGGGCGGCGGTGCTCGGTCCGTGGCTCTACGTGCTGCTGTTTGCGATCATCTTCTGTGAGACCGGCCTGGTGGTGACGCCCTTCCTTCCCGGCGACTCCCTGCTGTTCGCCGTCGGAGCCCTCGCTTCGGTCGAGAACTCCGTCATCGACGTCAAGTTGATCTTGCTGCTGCTGACCGTCGCGGCGATCTTGGGGGACGCGGTCAACTACGCCATCGGCAACCGCCTCGGACCACGGGTGTTCACCAGCGAAACTTCGCGACTGCTCAACAAAGAGCACCTGATCAAGACCCAACAGTTCTACGACCGGCACGGCGGCAAGACCATCATCATCGCCCGGTTCATGCCGATCATCCGCACTTTCGCCCCGTTCGTCGCCGGCATCGGCCGGATGGGCTACGGGCGGTTTGCGATGTTCAACGTCGTCGGCGGCTTCATCTGGGTCTTCTCCTTCGTCCTCGGCGGCTACTTCTTCGGCAATGTCCCGGTCGTGCAACGCAATTTCCACGTCGTCATCGTCGCCATCGTCATCCTTTCGGTGCTGCCGCCGATCATCGAATACCTTCGCAGCCGGCGCACGGCGGGATCGGTGGCCTGACGGCTGTGGAGGATAGGACTCGGCCGTGAGGGTCGGGCATCTCTCCGAGATTTTCGTCTCGTTCCAGGGCGAGGGGGAGCACGTCGGCGAGCGCCACCTGTTCGTGCGCACGGCGGGGTGTAACCTGCGCTGCCGCTACTGCGACACGCCGGACAGCCTGGAGCGGACCGCAAGCTGCGTCATCTACGAGCCTGGCGGGGAGCGAGTCGTCGCCAACCCGATCGGCTCGGCGGAGCTGTACCAGCTGCTGTGGCAGCGCATCGCCGAGGACGGACCGATCGATGCCCTGGCTCTGACCGGCGGCGAGCCGCTAGTGCAAGCGGATTTCTTAGCAGAAACGCTCAGTTACGGCGATCTGTCGGTGCCGGTGTTGCTCGAGACCGCGGGCGTGCTGGCGCCGCAGCTGGAACGGCTGATCGGGGCGGTCGACATCGTCAGCATGGACTTGAAGCCGCCTTCGAGTAGTGGCGAGCGGCCATATTGGGCGGAGCATGCCGAGTTCCTGCGCACCGCTAGCCGGAAGGCTGCCTATATAAAGGTGGTCGTCGACGACCGGACCCTGGCTGCCGAGATCGAGCGGGGGGCGGCGCTGGTGGCTGAAATCATGCCGCATGCGAGCTTTTATCCTCAGCCGATGACCTCGGGCGGGGGTGAAACGGGTATTTCGGCGGATCATCTGGCGGAGCTGTTCAAGGTGGCGCGGCAGCGGTTGCGGCGGGTGCGGGTGTTGCCGCAGACGCATAAGATGTTGCGGATCCAGTAGGTCTGTCACGCTCGCGGTCGGCCAGGGGTCGTCGCGCAGAAATCCCCCTTTGGCGCTTGCCCCTGGGGGCCACACCTGGGTTGTGCAAACAAAATGAACTTATTTCCAATTGAAGGGTGTACTGTGTTTGTGATTCTGTTATAAAACTCGCCGTTGTGGAGGCCAGGTCAGGCCTGGGCGGTGAGGATGGTGCCGATCATCAAAAGCCAGAAAGGCAAAGTCTCCAAAAAAGAGTTCAGCGAGCTTGCGGCTGAGTACGGACTGCCACGCGTGTCGGCGGTCAAAATCCTGAGTGAATCCGCCGCAACCTCCGAATATCTGCTGGAGACTATTAAAGGAAAGTTCCTCGTCCGCTTCGACGGCGCGAAGAGCGAAATGGAGATCAAGCGTGAGCTCGATTTCCTGCAATTCCTGCGCAAACACGGCTTTCCCTGTTACGCTCCGCTCGCCGATCGCCGTGGCCGCTACAGCCACGAAGCGGAAGGAGCCTCGGTCGTGGTGTATCGCTATCTCGATGGCCGGGTGCTGGCGGCAGATCGTCTCTCACCGGCGCAGCTGGAAAACGTCGGACGCGTGCTCGCCGACCTTCATCTGATCGGCAAGGGTTACAAGAAAGGCGTCGACAACCGCTTCGGCTACGATCGGGTCGCCGAGATCTACCACGACGCCCGCAATCGCCTGCCTCAGTACTTCAAGCGGATCGTCCGCACCTTCGACGAGGAGCTCGACTACCTCAAGCATTACCTCGAGGGGAAGTTGCCGAAGGGGATCATTCACGGCGATCTGCTCGGCGAACGGATCCGTTTCAAGGGCGAGAAGGTAGTGGCGGTGCTCGATTTCGAGTCGGCGGCTCGCGGCAAGTTCATTTTCGATCTCGCCAATGCCGTCAACTTCCTCTGCTTCGAAGACGGGCGCTACAGCTTGAAGCGCTTCGAGGCGCTGATCGCCGGCTACGAAGGGCTGCGCACGCTCTCGCTGGCGGAGTGGGATGCCTTCCCTAACGAGCTGCGCTTCTCGGCTTTTCGTTATGCGACGACGCGGCTGCGCGATTTCTTCCTCGCCACCGCGGAAGAGCGCGACCGGGTCAATCAGGATTTCCAGGACTTCTACGAGCGGATGCGGATCCTGCGGCGCGAGCGGGAGGGTGGCATGGAGCCGATGCTGATGGCGATGGCGACCGGCTACGACTATCGCAAGTATCAGCGGGTCAAGGCTTTCGAGAAGCGGAGCGGGCGGTAGGTTTTCCGGTCGCTGCCCCCTTTGGGAAGGGGGCGCACACCTGGGGCACGAGTCGCTTGCGGGTGAATGGCGTTTCGTTAAGATCGCCCTCATGAGTGCTACGGCGATCGAGCCCCTGATTACCCAACTGCTGCAGAGCCTTGGCGAAGATCCCGACCGCGAGGGATTGGTCAAGACGCCGGAACGGGTTGCCCGTGCCTTGCGCGATCTGACTAAGGGCTACCAGCAAGATCCCAAGACCGTCATCAACAGCGCGCTGTTCACCGAGGACTACTCGGAGATGATCGTCTGCAAGGACATCGATTTCTTCTCGATGTGCGAGCACCACATGCTGCCCTTCTTCGGCACCGCCCACGTCGCCTACATCCCCAAGCGCCACATCGTCGGCATCAGCAAGATGGCGCGGCTGGTCGAGGTCTACTCGCGCCGCCTGCAGGTGCAGGAACGGATGACGACGCAGATCGCCAACACCATGATGGAGCAACTCGAACCGCACGGGGTCGGCGTGGTGCTGCGCGCCGAGCACCTTTGCATGCGTATGCGCGGCGTCGAGAAGCAGAACTCGGTGGTGGTCACCAGTGCGATGCTCGGCGACTTCCGCACCCATCAAGAGACCCGCCAGGAGTTCATGACGCTGGTCAACAATGGGAAGAGGTAGGATTGAGGGGTTGAGGCTTGGGCCCTGGGTTGAGACGATTGGGGAGATGCGGGCGGCGGGGAGCCGTTGACTCTGTTTTGCCGCCTTGTTAATTCGGCGGCCCTATTTTCAAAGTCCGCACGACTGGCGCACGTGGAACGAACCACGAGGGAGTGCTGGCATCAGTGGTCGAACGCCTGGGCCTCTGCAGTGTAGAGGTTCAGGCTTTTTTTTGGCCGATCAACGGAGCTCGATCATGATCAAGAATTACCTGCTCGCCCCAGGTCCGACACCGGTGCCGCCACGTGTCCAATTGGCGATGGCTGCGCCGATCATCCACCATCGCACGCCGCAGTTCAGCGCCATCTTCGCCGAAGCGAAAGAAGGGCTGAAGCAGCTCTTCCAGACCAAGGAGGACGTGCTGATCCTCGCCGCTTCCGGCACCGGGGCGATGGAAAGCGCCGTCACCAATCTGTTCTCGCCCGGCGAGGAAGTGCTCACCATCAACGGCGGCAAGTTCGGCGAGCGCTGGACCAAGCTCGCCGCCCGCTTCGGCCTCAAGCCGATCGAATACACCGTCGAGTGGGGCAAGGCGGCCGATCCGGCCGAGGTCGAGCGGTTGTTGCAGCAGCATCCCGGCATTCGCGCCGTCTTCACCCAAGCGAGCGAGACCTCGACCACCGCGGTCCATCCGGTTCGGGAAATCGCCGCGATCACCCGCAAGCGCGACGTCCTGTCGATCGTCGACGGCATCACCGGCGTCGGCGTCTTCGATCTGCCGATGGACGATTGGGGCATCGATGTGCTGATCACCGGCTCACAGAAGGCGGTCATGCTGCCGCCGGGCCTGGCGTTCCTCGCCTTGAGCCCGCGCGCCTGGGAGCGCACCAAGTCGGCGAAGATCCCGCGCTTCTATTTCGATCTCGCCAAGGAGCGGGAGAATCTCGCCAAGAACACCACCGCCTGGACACCGGCGATCTCGCTGGTCGTCGGCTTACGCGAAGTGATTGCGATGATGAACGAGGAAGGCTTGCCGCAGGTCTTCCGCCGCCATCAGCGCATGGCCGAAGCGACCCGCGCCGCCGCCGCCGCGCTCGGTCTGGAGCTGGTGGCGCCGCAATGCCCGAGCCCGGGTATCACCGGCATCTATTTCCCCGCCGACATCGAGGGCGGCAAGGCGGTCGGCTATCTGCGCGACCGCATGGGCGTCACCTTCGCCGGCGGGCAAGATCAACTGAAGGGCAAGATCGTTCGCATCGCCCACATGGGCTACATGGGCGTCTTCGATGTGATCACGGCGATTTCCGCCTTCGAGATGGCACTGCGCCGCTTCGGCCACGCAACCAAGCTCGGCGCCGGCGTCGGCGCAGCCGAAGAAATTCTGATCAGCGCTCTGCCGGAGTGAGACGATGCAACGGGTTCTGATAGCCGACAAGTTGTCGGCGGCGGGGATGGACATCCTGCGCGCCGCCGAAGGAATCGAATTCGACGAGATCCCCGGGCTCAAGCCCGCCGAACTGGCCGCCAAGATCAAGCCGTACCACGGCATCATCATCCGCAGCGGCTCGACCGTCACCGCCGAGGTGATCGCCGCCGCCGAGAACCTCAAGGTGATCGGCCGCGCCGGCATCGGTGTCGACAACGTCGACGTGCCGGCGGCGACCAAGCGCGGTATCGTGGTGATGAACACGCCGGCCGGCAACAACATCACCACCGCCGAGCACGCCATCAGCATGATGCTGGCCCTGGCGCGCTCGATCCCCCAGGCGACCGCCTCGATGAAGGCCGGCAAGTGGGAGAAGAGCCGCTTCACCGGCGTCGAGGTCTTCAACAAGACCCTCGGTGTCGTCGGCCTCGGCAACATCGGCGGGCTGGTCGCCGAGCGCGGCCTCGGGCTCAAGATGAAGGTGATCGCCTACGATCCGTTCATCTCTGCCGAGGTGGCGCGCCGCTCGGGGGTCGAGCTGGTCTCGCTCGACGAGCTGTACGGACGCGCCGACTTCATCACCGTGCACGTGCCGCTGCTGCCGGAAACCCGCGGGCTGATCGGCACCGAGGCCTTCGCCAAGATGCGCAAGGGCACCCGTCTGATCAATTGTGCCCGCGGCGGCATCGTCGACGAGGCCGCTCTGGCTGCGGCGATCGAGCACGGTACCGTCGCCGGCGCGGCGCTCGACGTCTTCGCCGAAGAGCCGCCGCCGAAGGATCACCCGCTGCTGCAGATGGACAAGGTCATCTGCACCCCGCATCTCGGCGCGGCTACCGACGAGGCGCAAGTGAACGTCGCCGTCGCCATCGCCGAGCAGGTGGTCAACTTCCTCAGCAAGGGAGTCATCCGCGACGCAGTCAATGTGCCATCGATCAGCCCCGAGCTGCTCGAGGTGCTCGGCCCGTACCTCAAGCTGTGCGAGAAGCTCGGCAGCTTGCAGGGCCAGCTGCTCGAGTCGGCGCCACGCGAGGTCGCCATCGAGTATGCCGGCGAGGTGTCGAATTACGACGTCAAGGCGCTGACTCTCGCAGTGCTGCGCGGCTTGCTGACCCACGTCATCACCTCGAACGCGGTCAACTACGTCAACGCGCCGAGCATCGCCCGCGAGCGCGGCATCAAGGTCGTCGAGTCGAAGACCAGCCAGTCGAAGGGTTTCACCAACATGGTGACGGTGCGGGTCGCGACAGAGAGCGGCACCAGCACCGCCGGCGGCGCGATCTTCGGACGCGACATCGTCCGCCTGGTGCGCATCAACGACTTCTTCCTCGATGCCGACCCCGAGGGGTACATCGTCATGCTGTACAACCGTGACGTGCCCGGCGTAGTCGGTTCGGTCGGCGCGCTGCTGGGCGAGGAGAAGATCAACATCGCTCGCCTCGAGCTCGGTCGCGAGCACGTCGGCGGCATGGCCATCTCCTTGATTCATGTCGACGGTCAGGTCGGAGCGGAGTCGCTGCAGCGGCTGCGTCAATTGCCGAACATCATCTCGGCCGACTTGATCGAGCTCTGAGCCCGAAGGGGGGTGTACGATGCCTGTCGTCGTGGTCGTGGGCGCCCAGTGGGGCGATGAGGGAAAGGGCAAGGTCGTCGATCTGCTGGCGCATCACGCCGATATCGTGGTGCGCTATCAGGGCGGCAACAACGCCGGCCACACTCTGGTGGTCGATGGCAAGAAGACGGTGCTGCATCTGGTGCCCTCGGGCGTGCTGCACGATGGCAAAGTGTGCGTCATCGGCAACGGCGTCGTCGTCGATCCGACGGTGCTGCAACACGAGATCGAGGAGCTGCGCAAGGACGGCCACCTGCAGGACGACAGCCTGCTGAAGATTTCCGACCGCGCCCACGTGATCATGCCCTACCATCGCGCCGTCGATCTCGCCCGCGAGCAGCTGCGCGGCGAGGGCCGCATCGGCACGACCGGTCGCGGTATCGGTCCGACCTACGAAGACAAGATGGCGCGCGTCGGCATCCGCTTCGCCGAGCTGCTCGAAGAAGAAGCCTTCTCCGCCGCGCTCGCCTCCAATCTCAAGGAGAAGAACACCTACTTGCGCGAGATCCTCGGCGAGCCGCAGGGCCTCGACGGCGAAGCGATCCGCGCCGAGTACTCGCAGCTGGCGCAGCAGCTCGGCAAGTACGTCGTCGATACCAGCCTCTATCTGCACGACGCGCTGGCCGAGGGTAAGAAGGTGCTGGTCGAAGGCGGCCAGGGCACCATGCTCGATGTCGATCACGGTACGTATCCCTACGCTACCTCTTCGAACACCATCGCCGGCGCGGTGTGCACCGGCACCGGCATCGCGCCGAATCAGATCTCCGCGGTGATCGGCATCGCCAAGGCTTACACC
>DASPMH010000630.1:0-2594 GCA_035627175.1 Terriglobales bacterium
GGTGTAAGCCCCGACCCCGGGCAGCGCAACTGCTTCGGCATAGGTTTGCGGAAAGGTGGCGCGACCGGCGCGATCGAGGTGTTGTGCGGCGCGCCAAAGGTTGCGAGCTCGACTGTAGTAGCCGAGGCCCGACCAAGCCGACAAAACTTGGTCCTCGCTGGCTGCGGCCAGCGCCGCAATGGTCGGAAAGCGATCGACGAACGCGGCGAAGATCGGAATCACGCTGGCGACCCGAGTCTGCTGCAGCATCGTCTCGGCGACCCAGACCCGATACGAGTCGCGGTCACTGCGCCAGGGCAGCGCCCGGCGCTCGCAGTCGTACCAGGTGAGTAGTGAGTGCTGCAGGGTAGTACCGGACGAAGGCATCGGCCGGGGAGGAAAACACGGCGGCGCAGCCGGCTCAAGGCTCGACGCTAGGTGGGGAACCTGGTTTATGCGGGCGATGACTTGGCGCACTTGGTCTCTCGCCGTCCTCTTGGGTTTGTCGGCGGGCTGCGCGCCGTTGCAGCTGGCGAGCTACGCCACCAGCCCCGATTACCCGCGCTTCGAGCCCAATCAGTCGATCCGGCTCACCGGTTTGCGCAAACCGGTGTCGGTGGTGCGCCGTGAGGATGGCTTGTGGAAGGTCACTGCTGCCGACGAGCGCGATGCGATGCGGGCACAGGGATTTCTCGTCGCCAGCGATCGGATGTTCCAGCTCGACCTGTTCCGCCACATGGCTCGGGGCGAGCTTGCGGCGCTGCTCGGCGACCGTCCATTCGCGGCCAAGACGACACTCGAGGCCGATGTCTACAATCGCTTCCTTGGCTTTCATCGTGACGCGCTGACCCTGCTGAGCCGCACCTCGGCAGACGAACGCGAGCTGATTCAGGCCTACGCCGACGGCATCAATGCCTGGATCGCGATCGATCGCCTGTCGCTCGAGCACCGCTTGCTCGGTGCCGACCGCATCCGCGAATGGGAGCCGGCCGATTCGATCGCCATCTATCTGATGTTGATGCACAGCTTGAGCGGCAACGCCGATCGCGAGATCCGCCGCCTGCTGATCGCCTGCGAGGCCGGCATCGATGCCGTGCAGCAGGTATTCCCGACCGACATCGAGTTCGGCAGCTACGCCCTTCCCCAGGAAGGCTGGCGGCTCAAGACCTATCAAGTGGCGCCGGCGATCGTCGCCGAAATGCGCAAGGCGCTGCCGGGGCTGTGCCCGGCCGGCGCCGAGCCGGCGCGTTCACAGCGCAGCGATGGCAGCGATCTCGGATCGTTAGCGTTGTTCAGCGGGCAGTTGAGCTCGCTGTCGGCGAGCAACAACTGGGTGATCACCGGTCCACTGAGCCAGTCGGGATTCCCGCTGCTGTCGAATGACCCCCACCTGCCCCACATGAACCCGCCGATCGTCTGGGGTGTCGAGCTCGAGACCCCGGGTCATCACGTCGCCGGATTCACCATTCCCGGACTGCACCGCATCGTCTTCGGCCACAACTTCCATGTCGCCTGGGGCGCGACCACCAACCATGTCGATCGCCAAGATTTGGTGATTCACCGCCTGCGCAGCGAGACTCGCGCCGGCCGTACCCTCTCGGGCTATGAGGTCGACGGCAAGATCGTGCCGTTCGAGTACCGCCGCGAGCACTTCGAGGTGCGCGGCGGCAGCCCGCGTGAGGTGACGGCGCGCTTCACGTCCGACGGTCCACTGCTCAACGACCTCGAGCCGCAGCTCGCCGGCAAGATTCCGCTGACTGCGATCCGTCTCGCCTCACTGGGGGCCGGCAGCGACCTCGATGGAGCGCGCGAGATCAATCGTGCCCGCAACATGCAGGACTTCATCCGCGGCATCGATCGCTTCGATCAGGGCTGCAGCAATTGGGTCTTCGGCGATGAGCGCGGCGGCCTCGGCTACCGCAGCCCCTGCCGACTGCCGGTACGCCGCGGCTGGCAAGGCACCTTTCCGATTCCCGGCTGGCTCAGCCGCTATCGCTGGCCGGGATACGTGCGCAAGGCCGATCTGCCCACCTCGATCAATCCCGACCGCGGCTGGTTGGTGACCGCCAACAGCCAGATCATTCCCTCACGGCGCTTCTTCACCGCGTACAACAACGACGCCCAGGCGCCGTGGCGGATGCTCCGCATCGCCGACCGCATTGCGGCCGACGTCGACTACGGCATCACCGCCGAATCGTCCGCCGCAATTCAGATGGATGTAGTCTATCAGCCTTGGCCCCGCCTGCGCGCCAGTCTCGGCCGCTTCTGTCAGGCGACCGCGCCCGGGCTGCGGCAGGAGGACGCGGCGCTGTTGCGACAGCTGTGCGCTTGGGATGGCTCGTTTGCGCCATCGTCGACGATGGCGACCTTGTTCGCGCTGTGGAGCACCGCGGTGCTCGAGCATACTCTGACCGACGCCCTACCAGACGGGGCCGAAGGCGAGACTTGGCGCTACATCGCCTCGCTGCCGCAATTCGAGGCGGTGGCGCAGTGGATCTGGACGCGCCCGGAAGGCGATTCGATCTGGGACGACGTCACGACGACGGCCCAGGAGCAGCGCTACGACATTTTGGTCGAGGCGTTCCGCTCCGCGGCAGACGAAGGCCGCCGCCGAT
>DASPMH010000631.1:0-7608 GCA_035627175.1 Terriglobales bacterium
GCGCACGTGCTCATCGCAGATGTCTTCCAACCGACGCACCGGAACGGAATAGGTGCGCCGCTCGAATCCTGCCGACTCGTGCCGCCGGGCGTACTCGGCGACCATCGTCGACAGCCCCGTACCGATCATGTCGTGGAACTCGGCGGTGCCATTGGCGGATCCAGCGGCGATGCAGAGATTGATATCACGTGGTCGCTGGCGGAGCAGAGCGTCGAACCAAAACCGTGATGGTTCGATGTTGATGCCGCTCCAGCCGAGCTCATAAAAGAGCTTAGTAACGGAGAGCATCTCGGGATGATTGGCGCCGACATCGATGTAGAATCCCCCCAAGATTTCGCCCAAGGCGCGGTACAGCAGGACGTCTTCGAGTCGGTCGCTGTACGATATGATCGGGCGTCTCATCCGCTCGTCCCGAATCGTTGGGCGACGCGCGCCGTCAGTGCGCTGACACTGAACCGCGAGCGTGCGAGCTCGCGCGCCGCACTCGCGCGCTCACGGTAGAGATTGGGGTGATCGATGCAATCCGCCACCGCGGCAGCGATCGCCGCGGGCGAATACGGATCGAAGAAGGCCGCATGCTCGCCGGCTACTTCGCGAAATACCGGAATATCCGAGCACATCACCGGTTTGCCGAAGAACATCGCCTCAGCGATCGGGATGCCGAAGCCTTCCGCGAAGCTCGGCACGATCACCGCCGCGGCATCGGCAATCAGCCGCTGCTTGGTGTCGTCGTCGACATATCCGAGAATCTCGATGCGCGAACCCGGATCGGCGGCGTTGCGGTAACGTTCCGGTTCGACGTCGCCAACGATTTTCAGCGCGATGCCTTGCGGCAGCAGGCTCCAAGCACTTACGAGGTTGGCGATATTTTTTCGCGGCTCATCGGAGACAATCGCCAGCACATAGCCATGGGCATTCGGCTCGGTGCTGTAGTGCGACCGCAGTGCGCTTGGATCCTGTCCATGGCCGAAGTCGTCGGCGACGGACGGGTACAAGATCGTTGCCCGAGTGGCCATCGGCTCCGGAAACAGCTCGTGAAAGCGGCTCCGTGTCGACTCGGAGACGAAGATCAAGGAGTCGGCTCCCGTCAAGACGGCGCCGATCTTGTTCACGAAGGCGCGACGCCAAACCCGCGGCATGGTCGGGTCCGCGAGCGGTATCAGATCGTGCACGACGGCGACGATCTCGGATCCGGGAGAGCGCTCGAACCTGAAATAACTAGGAGTGTCGACGAGGATGACATCGAAACCACGCGCATCGATCGTCGGCGCACCGACCCCCAGCGCGCTCGAGGCGAAAGCAAGCGAGTAGACCGCTTCGCTCAGCAAGACATGGGAGCAAGTCGGCAGGTGAGTCAGGCGCGTCGGGACGAAATCGAGCTGCCGGACATCGTTGACAACCAGCCGCGCCCGCAGCACGACCCGGCGTCGCAGCAGTAGCTTCACGCCGGCCAACGACAGGAGCGAGATCGCTTGCGACGGCCAATGGAGCAAACGCGCCACCAACCAGCGCAGGTTGCGCCGTGTCGGATAGCGCCCGATATTCCGCGGCTCCCACAGATAATTGTAGATCGAGGCGAGCCGCGCGCAGCGCGCCGCCGGGGGCCAGCGCTGGTCGAGCTGTCGCTGCTCGCGTGCCGGGATAGCGTGCAATGGCGCGTCCTCCACCAGCAGACAGAGGTCGTGTCCACAGGCGTGAAGCGCCCGCATCAGATTGGTTGTGTAATGAAAGATGCCGCGCGGTTGAATCGGCGTGCCGACACTGTCGCTGACGATCAGAATCCGCTTGCGCTGCAAAGGATGGGTTGTTTCAACGCTCACTTCGACGCCGCCATTCCCCGATCGGTAGCCGACGGTCCGGCAAACTACACCGATCAAGGCGGAGTTGTCACTGAGCACGCCTCACGCGGGTAACCTGGTGTATCTCGAGAGGCGCTTGACACGCCGGTGGATCTCGCTCACCCAGAGGTGGAGCATTCGTTGGAAGTCGCCGATGTCCTTTCTTAGACCCGTTGGGCGAGCGCTCAGGCATCCGGGTCCTCGCTGCGAGTCTCTCTGCGGGGGGCGCAAGGCACCGTCGGCGATCTGCGATGGGACACGAAGTCTTTTGATGCCGATCGGGATGGCGGAATTTCAGCGTGCCGTTGCGGCCAACTCGGGCAATTGCACCGGGTAGCGGCAATGACGGCGAAGATGCGTCTCAGACGGTTAGTTTCGCGGATGCTGGACTTGGCGCTGCCCGCCTTGAACCTGCCCCGTAAAACGTCGGCGCAGAGACGGCAAACGTTCGAATCGGTGTACGCGGACAGCGTGTGGGGCGCCGGAGGAGCGGATCAGTTCTACTCCGGCGTCGGCTCCGACGGCGACATGCTCGAGCCCTATGCCCGGGTGGTTCGCGCACTGCTCGAAGAGAAGCAGATTCGCGCCGTCGTCGACGTCGGCTGTGGCGATTATCGGGTGGGTGGCGCGATTCGAACCGCTGGCACCGATTACATCGGAGTCGACATCGTGCCGGCGCTCATCGAGCGCAATCGCCGCCTGTTCGGCGACGCCAAGACTCAGTTCGTTTGCCTCGATGCGGTGGTCGCGCCGCTTCCCGACGGTGACTTGTGCATCCTGAAGCAGGTACTGCAGCATCTTTCGAACGCGGAGATCGCGCGGATCTTGAGCCGTACCAAGAAGTTCCGCTACCTGCTGGTGACCGAATTCTGGCCGGCCTCGTCGCCGTCGTTTCGTCCCAACCGCGACAAACCGACCGATGCCTCGACGCGGGGGTATCTGGGCTCGGGAGTTTACCCGCATCTGCCGCCGTTCTCCTACGGCACGCCGCAGATTCGTCTGGAGATGCCGGTCAACACGATCGACACCGCTCCCGGCGAGCAGCTGATCACCATGCTCTTCGAGAATGGTGATTCGAAGGATCCATAACCGACAGACGCGGAGCAGCCGGGAGTCGGAGCGGCCTGTTGAGTCGGCTGCCACCTTTTCCGATGCACGGTGTGGTGCGGTCTTTCCGTACCCGATCTCTCCGAGAGAATTCTCAGCCGGCGGCGACGGTCTCAACCTGCAGAAGGCGGCGAGCTGTTGCATCAACGTCGATCTGCCGTGGAACCCGGCGGTGTTGGAGCAACGGATCGGCCGGATTCACCGCTTGGGACAGAAGCGTCCGATCGATGTCTACAACCTCGGCTTGGCTCTACGGCTGGCGCGGTACTCCCATGGGGCGAGCGGGGCTGGGTCGGACCATAGGCCGCGGCGAGCGGTGCGGGCTTCGAGCTCGAAGGTTTGCAGGGCGATGTCCGTAGAGAACTTGCGGTACCACCAGGCCATGCCCTGGCGCACCAGCTGAGCGTTGAGGCTTTCGCCGTTGGGGAGGTAGACCTTCGCGACCATGCGCCCGTAGCGGTCGCGCTCGGTCGGCTGGACACGGACCTCTCGGCCGAACACCAGAGCCGACGTCATCTGCTTGGCGCGGTTACCGAAGGGCTGGCGCTTCTCGGGACAGTCGATGCCGGCGAGACGGATGGTCGTCTCACGACCTTGATGCAGCACCGCAATGGTGTCGCCGTCCTTGACCGCGGTAACCAGGCCGGCGAAGGCAGCCGGCGGCGTGCGCAGCCGCCGCTGGCGAATCAGAGTGACAGCGCCTGCGTCGCTGCGGGTGACCAGGTCGTTCAGGAAAGACGACGGCGGTTGCGCTGCGGCGACCTCGGCCGCCAGCAGCAGCGCTGCGATGGCAGCTAGCGCCGCAGCGTACGACGAGCGTTCGAGCCCGATGATTGTCACCCCGCGCCTGCGCAACGATGTCGAGGAGCGGCCGATTGATGTTTCGCCGGCATGGGCGGGGGCTCAGTCTTTGGCGCCGGCGGCGATCGGTGTGCGTGATCGGACCCGCTCAGCGAGGCGCTTGAGCTGTCGCCATTCTCGCTCGCGGAACGGGTGCTCAGTCGCAAACTGCGCTTCGCTGCGCTCGAGACGGCAGAGGTCGTGGGCTTTTCCCGGCGATGAGTAGGCGAGGTAGTGAAACTGCTCGTCCGATCCCATGTAAATGGTGTGTACCGTGGAAACCTCTTTGCACGAAGGTCGCGTTGGCGCGGCGGCGGTACAGGCGGATAGCGCTGACGATAGCGTCAGGGCAATGGCGAGGAGCCAGCGGCGAGGCGGGCGTATTTGGCAGGTTGGCATCGGATCTCCAATCGAGCGAGTGGAGCCAGGTGTTAGCGCTTCTGCTGTGCGACTGCCAGAAGATGCGGTCCCGGCGCGGCTAGCGCGCCGGGGGGGGGCAATTCCCCGCGCCCTTCGGGCGCTGCCCCCTTTGCAAAGGGGGCGATCCTGCTGCTCCACGGCTTGCCACACACCTGCAGAAAGCATCTTGAATAACATGTGACATTGCCGTCGGATATGTACATGACAAAATGGTTGCGACGGCTGGAGTTGCTGGTTGCTGCGGCTTTTGTTTGGGCGGCTGCCGCGAACGCCTGGGGGCAAACGCCGACGCCCGTTGTCGGCTGCTGTTACTGCCAGGATTGTGAGGTTGAGCCCGCGCCCGTGTGTCTCGACTGGATCGGCTCGTCGGCTTGTCTTTCGTATTGCCGGCAGAACGGAGCGGGGTGTCGATCGGTGGCGTACAGCTCGACGCAGACCTGCGCCGGCGGCTGCGCCGGCAATGCGGCGATGTCGCCGACGCCTTCGGCGACACCAACGATCACTCCGACGCGTACCGACACACCGACGCGCACGGCGACGCCGCTGCCGAGTGCTACGCCGTACGTCTGCTGCCAGTGCCCGCAGCCGGCCTGCTCGTCGAGCGGCGCCAACTGCGCTGCGCCGTGCGTGCCGATGGTTGGGCAGGTGTGCTTTGCCGATAGCGGCCGCTGCTCGACACCGACCCCCACATGGACCCATACGCCGTCGCAGACGCCGCGCGATACCAACACCGTACCGGTGCCGACGCGCACGCCGACGGTGACGCCTACCTTCTACGTTGACTACTACAAGTGTTACGTCGGCGACGGACCGAACCGCGACTACCAGGTGACCCTCGACGACTCGTTCGAAGGTGAGAAGCAGCATCGGGTGCTGACCCGCGAGACGTCGATCTGCACCCCGGCGAGGCGCGATGGCAGCAGGGTCGCAGCGCCGGACAACTATCTTACCTGCTACGAGCTGCACGACGCCGCCGGGGAAGAAAACTTTGGTAGCGCCCGTCAGTCGGTGCAAACCGAGCTCGATCCGAATCCGGCGCAGCAGGTGACGGTGATCGAAGCGCGGCGGCCGGATCGCATCTGTGTGCCGTCGCGGTTGCGGTAGCGGTGCCGTGATGTTGCGAGCTGTGACCGGGCGGTTGGCATGTGTCGGACTGCTGCTTTCGATTGCCTTGGCCTGTCCCGCTGGTGCGCTCGAGGGTTGTTGCTATTGCCAGCAGTGCCTCGTCGCGCCGGAGCCGGTGTGCGACAGCAGAGCCGACCTCGAGCGCTGTGTGCTGAGCTGCCGCCTGGCGCCGTTTGCATGCGCCTCGGTGATCTTCAGCCCGGAGCTGCCTTGCAGCGGCCAATGCGAGCGGCCGCCGCTGACTTCGACACCCACGGCGACACGTCCGACCGCGACTCCGACGGCAACGGTGACGCCCACTTCGACTCGTACCGCCACGGCGACGCCGTCTGCCAGTGACACCAGCACGCCCACCGCGACGCCCAGCCCGCCGCCTTCCACCACCGCGACGGCAACGCCATCGCCGAGTGCCACACCGACCCGCAGCGCGACCGCGACACCATCGGCCAGTGCCACCGCGACGTCGACCAGTACGCGCACTCGAACGACGACGTTTACCGCGACCGCGACGAACACTCCTCCGCCGACGGCGTCACCGAGTGCCACGATGACACCTTCCGCGTCGCCGACATCATCACCGAGCGCCACGGCTACGCCCACGGTAACGATCACCGCCACGGTAAGCTCGACCGTGACCGGCACGCCAACCCGGTCGCCCTCGGCGACGGTCAGCGCGACTGCATCGAGCTCGCCGACCCTGACGGCTACACCGACAGCCAGCGCCACAAGCACCGCTTCGGCCCGGCCGTCGGCGACCACTACTCCGACGGCGACCGCATCGGCGACGCCTACGCCGTCGGCGTCAGCGACGGCTTCGTTCTCGGCCACTCCGACTGCGACGGCGACGGCTACGGCGCGTCCTCGTTGCACCGGCGATTGCGATGCGAGCGGAACAGTGACGGTCGATGAGCTGGTCAGCTTGGTCAATATTGCCGCAGGTATGCAGCCGATGGATGAGTGTCTGGCGGCGGATGCGGATGCCAATGGTGAGGTGACGGTGGAGGAGATTGTTGCTGCGATGAGGCGGTTGCTGGATGGGTGTGTGGTGGAGATGGTGAGCGATTGAGGTGCGGCGCAGAAATGCCCCGCGCCCTGCGGGCGCTGCCCCCTTTGGGAAAGGGGGCGGTTTCGAGTTCAGGTCAGCAGGCCTGATTCGCGCAGCGCTTCTAGCCTCAGGCGGTCGATTGGGTCGTGGGCGCGGAAGGTTACGTGGCCGCCTTGGTACCATTCGATGCGCGGGCGATCCCAGTGCTCCCATAGGTCGCGGGGTTGATCGGCGGGGACCAGCCGGTCGGCGATGCCGGCGAAGAGATAGCGGCGGTGGTGCGGGACGCGCGGCTTCAATGCGAGTGGTGAGACCACCCGGAAGATCTCGCTGACCTCGTCGTGCACCAGGCCGCTGCGCTCCGCGTAGCGGATCTGGGTCGTCGGTCCGTGCCGCCAGGTCAGGCGGACGAAATCGACGGCAGGAATGCCGGCAATGACGCAAGCGAGATCATCTTCGAGTGACGACAGCAACGCTGCATTGTAGCCGCCGAGCGACAAGCCGAAGACGCCGACCGGCTGATCGCCTTGACCGCGGATCCACGACAGCAGCCGGCGCATGTCCCACATTGCGTGGGCCTCGGCGTGGATGGTGTCGAGAAAGTCGCCGGCAAGGAATCCCTCGCCGCTGCGTCGCGCTACCCGGCGGAAGCCGTGCAGCGGCAACACCGGCAGGCAAAGGTTGATGCCGTACTTGTGATGCAGCTCGAGAACACGAAAGGCGAGCATGTCGAGGCGAGCGACGCCCATCTCGTAGCCGTGGACACAAATCAGCCATGGCCGCGGCCGGTCGTGATGACGCGACACCCACGCGTGGGCGGTGCGGTTGGCGGCATAGTCGAGCCAGCGCTGGCGGCCCGGCTCGTCGGGATGCGGCTGGTACTCACTCTCGAAGCGCAGATGCTCGTAGCGGAATCGCCCGGCGCTCTTCGCTTCGAGCCGTGGCTCGAGCAGCGCCGGCGGTGCGACGTGGTAACTCTCCGGCGCGGCGAGCCAGCCGCGATCTTCGAACATCTCCCGCGCCTGGTGCACCTCGAGCAGGATGCGGTGCGGATCGCTCACCAGCGGCGCGCGCAGTGCGAGGCTGGCGAGAATGGTCTCGTCGATCGCCACCTGCACCGCCAGCGCAATCGACATCTGCGGCTCGGGCACGTCGTCGTAGTCGGGATCCTGCCGCACGCTGTACCAGCCCGACGCGACGAACGATGCGATCGACAGCAGCAGTAACAGGATG
>DASPMH010000632.1:0-8524 GCA_035627175.1 Terriglobales bacterium
ATGAATGAGCTGCTGCAAGTGCCGGGCAGTAGTGTCGAGCCAAGGGAGGTAGAGGGATCTCACGGCTCCGAGCACGGCGCCCTGGTGCTCCGCTGCTCCACAGGCGGCCATGCTGGCCACAGCGGCTGAGTCCGCCCGCCAGCCGTCACTGGCGTACAGTGCAGCGTACGCCGCTGCGGTCGGGGCGCCGGGGGCGGTGGAGCAGAGGCCGGCTAGGCGCGCGAGCGGTTCCAGAGCCACCGCCAGAGGACTTAACCCCAACTCCCGCCACAGATGCTGACGCCGGCCGCCGTGCTGCGTCTCCAGCTCTTGTACTTCGCGGATGACCTCGTCTTGCGGCCGATCCGTCAGTTTCTCCAGAGCGTTGAGCAGTTGCTGTTCTTCGCGTGCGTTGATGTCCGGCCACACCTCCGCCGTATCGAACATGGTCGGGTTCTTCGGCGCAGCACGCTTCAACCACTCCACCACGCCGGCGTAGTTCGCGGGCGCCTCAGCGAAACGCTGCCAGACGGCTCCCCACGAATTCCCTCGTTCCGCGAGGGCCTTAGCTGCTACAAGTGGGCCGTCCTTGACCGGGTCAAAGCGAAAATCGGACTTGCACCGTTGGCAGAAAGCAGTCCATTCCGCGTTGGACAGGCGTTGCTTGAAGGGGTCAGGATCACTCAGCCAGCGCAGTACGAGGCCGGCAGCATCGGGCGCAATCAGGCCGTTAAAGAATTCTGCGTCCAGTCGCCGATTCTGAAGATGGGAAAGCGGCTCCGCCATTAGTGTCGCAAGCGCGCCAGTAAGAGCATCGAGCGTTGCTTGGTCCTTGGACACGTCGAGCCCGACCCCACCGTGCTTCGAGACGAGGAACGCATACGGCGTCCACTCTTTCCCGTTGACGTGGAACCAGGTCGCGCCGCGGTACTGAAGCTCCACTATCGGCGCGAGTTCGGGCGGGCATTCCTCCGCAGCTCGCAACTTCTCGCGACTGATTCCGGGGAGGTAGAAGATCGGGGTTGTTCCTGTCGGCGGGGCGCCGTCCACGACTCTCGCTTCGACACAACGAAGCCACAATCCTGGACCGACGCGCTGTTCAGGTGCGTATGCCCCCAGCACAAACAATTCCGGTAGCTTCGCCCGAAGCAGGTCGATGGCAGATTCCCACAGGCGTTCCGGGTCGGGCCAGAGAATCACGCATGGCGCGACCTGATCGCCGACGGCGTAGGCTTGGGCATCCTTGAGGCTGGCGACAAGTTGTTCCGCAAGAGTGGTCATCTGCGCGGATCCACCTCTCTCGCCTTCTTCTTGAATTCGTTGGAGTAGTGGCAGTTGTTCCAGCGGTTGCCGTCGGGCTCTTGGCCGACACCGGCGAAGTCTTGTTTCTCTTCGTCCCAACCCCAGAACCACGGATACTCCGCTTTGCCGCGTACAGGTTCCTTGCCGCGGTCCCTGTCCCATTCGATGTTCGGCTTGGTCCTCAGTACGCCCGCCCCTCTCTTGCCGCTCGGAAAGTCGCCGACCATGAACGGGCGAATGTTCAGGCGCACGCCGTCGTTTAGGTCGGGGTGCCAGCCGATGGCTTGCTTCGATACCGGCTTCCACCGAACGAATAGATCGTAGGGGGGCTCACCGTCGAGGATGAGACTGAGCCGCGTCTGCAGATTCTTTGCCGCTTGGAACCGCGCATCACTGCCAGCTTCACCAGCTTCGACGGCGGCTTGTTGACGGCGCATCCAGTCGCCGAGGTAGGCGAAGGTCAGCTTCTCCAAGTTGGCGTAGGTGAGTTTGTGATAGTTTACCAATGCGCCAAACCCGTTTCGCAGGCCGTCGCAGATGTGCCAGATGAAGGGCCGTTGATGGAATAGGGCACAGTGCTGCTCGAAGAACTCGTCGCGCAACCATTCGTCGAGCGTCTCGGACTTGCTGCCTTTGGGACCGGCCGTGGCGAGGAGTTGCTTCAGGTCATATGCGCCCAAGGCCTTGGCCAGCAGGGTGCGCAGCCGATCGGGGGCAGGGGCTTTACCCTTGGTCGCGGAGAGGCAGACGATGCCATCGCCATCCGCGAGCCTTTCCAGACCATCGGGCCCAAGCGATGGGCAATCGGGAAAGCTAGAACCGGTCTGGCGCGGCCAGGCGTAGCCGAGCAGTCGCGCTACGGCCACGTGCAACGGCTGGTCGGCTCCTTTGGGGTGGCCGTTGAATAACCATTGCGTCGGATCGCTGGAAGATGGCTTTGGTAGTCCGTGCGGATACTTCTCCTCTGCAACCTTCTTCCAGTGGGGCAGGTCGAATTTACCTTTAAGCAAAGTCGCCGGAGTCACATTGACTTTATTGTCGAGCTTCCGAATCTCTTCGTAGAAGTGCGCCGAGGAGCAATACGACCAAAGCGCGGGGATATGCGATTTGTCATGCGGAACAATCACCGCGACGCTCTGCTCATAAAGTTCACCAGTGTAGAGGGTCACATTTAAGCTGCGCATACGACTCACAGCGATACCCGTAGCCCCATACGCTTTGTTGCCGCGACCAGGTCGTAGCATTCCGATTCCTTCCGATGCCCAATCTATAACTTGGGTTCTGCCGCTATAGAGGTGGTGGGCCGAACTCGCAGCCTGAAGAGGACGCCAACGAGATTTCAAGTCCGTAAACTCCCAAAATTGACGGAACCACCGTTCCCCGTCACCAGCAACGATCCCACGAGGGCATATCGCATAAGATTGGAGCAACGAGCCGCGCAGCGCCTCCGAGATTGTGATGCGATGGTCGGGGTTCGCGTATTGGCTGGCCTGCGTCAGTCGAATCACCTTCCCGGCCTGCAATTCCACAATCTTCTTTTCGATTGTGGGCGAGGGAAGTGCATCCAAGCCGCACATGGTATCGGCTGCATCGGCTCGGCAATTGTTGATGAGCATGAGAACAGCAAGGGGTCCACGGTTGCCGAAAGTATGCCATGCTTCTTCGCCAAGGGTTGTGACGAAACGGAACGTTTTGCTCAATAGCAAGGACGCACGCAGATTCGCGGCACGCGAACTAAACCACCAGCTTTGTGGCGTGACGATGGCACCGCTGCCATGTGCGCTGCAAAAATCGAGGCATCGTCCCAGAAAACAAGTGGCGAGGTCGGCTTTAGCATCGGGATAGACGCGCTCGCTGTAGTCTCTTAGCCCGGACTATTCGCGACGGCCACGCCTGAGGGCCATTCGAGACGGCCGGTAGCGCATTGACCGCCTCACCGCAGGCGCACCATAGCTGTCGGCTGCATGTTGCCGGCCGATCGCGGGGATGCCGCTGCGGATTGACGGTCTTCGCGCGCAGGTCTGCCGTCGTCGGCTGTGCCGGAGTTGTCAAAGATGGTCTGGAGGGTCGAGGTGAGGCGCTATGTTGGTAGTGCGCCCCAGGCTCGGGCGACGATCAGCCATTCGGACTTCCATGCGTGGTTCTCGGCCATGTGGATCACCACCCGTCGCACCGACGTCGTGATCCGCGCACCGACCTTGAGCAGCATGAGCCGGAGCGATTCGACCTGCTTGCGTGCCAGCGAGGTGTTGGCAAGCCGGCTGCGCATGGTCTGCAGCAGCACGTAGGCCGCGGCCGTCATGAGGACGCGCAGTTGATTGGCACGGAACTTCGTACAACTCGTGCGGTCCAGTCGCAGCCCGTTCTGCAACTCCTTGATCCGGTTCTCGCTCTCGCCACGCATCCGGTAGATCTCGTAGACACGCTTGGGCGCCGAACGCAGATTGGTGACGACGAAGCGGTTGTTGTCGCGCGCAGTGCGACCGGCGTACTGGACGACCTCGGCCTTGTAGACCACTCGGCGCTTGTTCTTGTTCCAAGAGCGAGCGGCATATCGCGTCTCGCCGAACAGCGACTGGCTCTTGCCGCTTCGGCGCGACAACCGCCGCGCCGTACCCATGGCGCGCTCGGACCTGCGCTCGAGCACCTTGTTTTTCGGTATTCCGACCACGTACTCCACCCGCGGCTGGGCATCCATGAAGTCGAACAGCTCCGGGCAGGCGAAGCCGCCATCCAGTCGCACCAGGAAACGTGCTTTCGGGAATCGCGCGCGCAGCAGCGTCAGCGTGCGGCGCAGAATGGAACGTGCGCCTTGCTTGGCGGGCGCGTTGCCTGCGCGCAGCACGGCGGCGAACAGGTACTGGTCGGCTTCGCCGTCGAAGCTGACAAACCCGAGCATGGGCAGGTAGCAGTAGTTGTCGTAGTGGCCGTTGTAGAAGCTGAGCTGCTGCTGCTCGCCATGGTTGGGCGTGTCGGTCGGGTCCAGGTCGATCGTGATCTTGCGTACGCGCTTGCCGAGGCGCCGGCGGTGGTAGTCAAACACCGTCGCCGCCATCCGCATGCTCATGGCATAGAGGCTGCCGATCGTCGTCGAGTTCTCAAACCGCGACAGCGACGGCTGCGAGGCCAGATCCTGGCCGGCCGCGTCGCCGCCGACGACCAGGCGCATCATGGCGTCGTTGCGCATACGATCGGCGTCGTTGGCGTCCTCGTAGCCAAGCGCGATCCCGAACACGCGCTGGCGCAGCATCTCGGTGTACCCGTGCTGGACGCTGGCCGGGCGCCGTTCATCGCGTAGACAACCGCCCAGGGCAGCGGTCAGACCAAGCCGCCGGTCGACGGCCGCGAGCAGCACCGCACCGCCGTCCGAGCTCTGGGCCGGGTCGTCGAACGCTAGGTGTGCAGGCTTGGAGAAGACGTCTGGAAACAAAACGCGCTGTCGAGTACGGTCGGGCATAGAAAAGCCTTTTGGGTTGGGAGGACATGCTTGTGGTAAAGCCGTTCTACCAGTCCGAGAGGCTTTTCTCTTTCTGACTACCCGTACGTTCGTGAATTATCCGGGTTAGTAAGTAGGCTTGTTTGCCGGCCCCGAGGTAAGGCACGTTGGTGGCGACGAGCGTGAACTGGTCGGCGAGAATTTCCGCCGCTTTGCTCAGGCCGCGCGCAGTCACGGTCATTTCTCGTGCGACGTCGTTCTTGGTCTCCTTTGCCAGTACTTTTTCCAGCAGCGGCTGTAGCTCGTCGAACGCAGCCACCAGCAAATCGCCTTTGTGGGCACGCGGGTTGATCAGGCTGCCGAGTACGGGGGCGTCTTGGAACAATCGGTAGAGCCGCTCCATTCCGTCCCTGAGCTTCTGGTTGTCGCCGGCAATTGCCAGCCAGTCGGCTTCACGGGTGTTCGGTGCGAGACCGGAGCAGGCTAGATTCATCGCCGGCAACTTGCAGTGGCCCACGCGCCGCCACGCGGCCAGCGCCAGGTTGAACGCGCCAATCTGCGTGCAGCGTGGGTCAATCTCCAAGCCGAACAGGTTGTCGCGGATGACCGCCGCCACCGCCGCCGCTTCGTCCAGCGCTTCCTCGTGTAGACGCAAGGCCACGAGGCGCTCGAACATTGCCACCACGAAATGACCGCTACCCATGCACGGGTCGAGGCACTTGAGTTCCTTCGCCGACTTCGGCCAGCCGTCGAACGTGCCGGCGGCGGGCTCCCACTCGTCGTCGTTGCCTTTGATGAAGCGGAGATATTTCCAGGGACAGCCGCGCAGTGCGACGGCTTGGCGGAGCTCGTCTTCGCTCTGGGCGGTTTCGGCCAGCTTGGGATTCGCAGCGAGGACTCTGCCGGCGTGCCACGCGCCGAGCGTGTTATCCAGGAGGAAGTCCACCATGTAATCCTCGGTGAACAACTGTGTGACTGCCGGTAGTTCGTCCGCGCCGATCTTATTTCCGGCGGCATTGACCTGATCCTTCCTCTCCGCCTGCCAGAATTGATAGCACCAGCCGAGACTGTCGCTGGCGGTGAACACCTCCACGGGCAGCCCGGTGACGAGTTGGATGAGCGCGTTGCGGTCCTCGATCGGCAGCTCGACTGCGCCCGCCGGATCATCACCGCGGAAAATCTCGGGCAGCTCCTTCGCAGCGAAGCGGGCCGCCACGGCCCAGGCATCCTTCAGCCCGAGAGACGGAGCGAGTTCCTCGCAATCATCCAGCGACACGGAGACCTCATGCTCGGGGGAGATGAGGAGGTCGTTCTCCAGAAGAAAGCGGGCAAACAGGAGTCGATGCCACTGGTCGTAGGCGAGCCTCTCGACGAGGTGACCAATTTCGTAAGCACCGCGTCTGGTCTGGCTCTCGCCATCTCCAAGCTGCTTGGCCTGTGCCCGCAGCTTTCGCCGCAGGTTGCGCTGCGCCTCGTCCATGTGCTGGTAAGGATCCGGCTCATGCACGGCGAGAGCCTCGAGCGCCTTGCGAGCGCCGCTCTCGCCGGCCTTACGGGCTTGCTTGACCGTTGCCTCCAAGTGGTGACGTAGAAATCCTGTGAGGCAACTCACCGCGCTCTACTCGCTCGCCGTTTGAACTCGATTGTATAGTGGCAGTCGTTCCAGCGTGCGCTGTCCGGTTCGTGGCCGACCCCGGAAAAGTCTTGAGTTGTCTCATCCCAACCCCAGCACCACGGGTACTCCGCCTTGTCCCGGTAGACTTCCTTGCCGCGGTCCTTCTCCCACTTGATGTTCGGTTTGGTCCTCAAGACGCCCGCGCCCTTCTTGGCGCCGGGTAAGTCTTGGGCAAGGAACGGGCGGATATTGATACGCACGCCGTCGTTTAGGTCGGGGTGCCAGCCGATGGCTTGCTTCGATACCGGCTTCCACCGAACGAATAGATCGTAGGGGGGCTCACCTTCGAGTATCAGTTTGAGGCGGTTTTGCAGTCGTTTGGCAGTCTCAAGACGGGAGTCACTGCCGGCCTGGCCTGTCTCGACAGCGGCCTGCTGACGGCGGATCCAATCTCCGAGATAGGAGAAAGTAAGCTTTTCCAGATTGGTGTGGGTGAGCTTGTGATAATTCACCAGCGCGCTGAACCCGTTCTTGAGACCGTCCCAGACGTGCCAGATGAAGGGCCGATGATGGAAGAGCATGCAATGCTGCTCGAAGAATTCATCGCGTAGCCATTCATCAAGTGTTTCGGATTTGCTGCCCTTCGGGCCGGCGGTCGCAACAATCTGTTTGAGGTCAAGTGCTGGCAAGGCTGCGGCCAACAGACCTCGCAGCCGTTCGGCGGCGCTGGCCTCTCCCCTCGTGGCCGAGAGGCAAACGATACCGTCGTCATCCGCGAAGCTCTCCAGGCCGTCAGGGTTGAGCGCGGGGCAATCGGGAAAACTCGAACCTGTCTGTCGTGGCCATTGATAGCCGAGCAGCCGTGCCACGGCCACGTGCAGCGGCTGAACCGCACCCGCCGGGTGGCCGTTGAATAGCCATTGCGTAGGATCACTGGAAAATGGCCTTGGCAATCCGTCTGGGAACTTCTCGGCCGCTACTTCCTGCCAGCGCGTCAAGTCGAAGGGGACTTTCGACAAAGTTGCCGGAGTAACACCAACCTTTTTATCTAACCGTCGAACGGCCCTAGCGTATTCTTCAGAGGATACGAAGCACCAGATCGCTGCCAACAACTCTTTATCTGACGGAACAATAGCCGCCCCGTTCTGGTCAAAGATCTCGCCAGTGTAGAGCGTAGCTGGAAGATTTCCCATTCGGTGAACAAGAAGTCCGCGTTTGCCCCAAACGCTATTTCCTCGTTGATCTGAGTCGTGCAGGCGTTCGCGCCGAATGGTCGCATCTTCGCGTAGATGTCCGTTCTGTTCGTCAAACAGTAATAACTGTTCTCTGCCACCGAATGGAGTTGTCGTGCTCACAGTGCTCTGCTGAAAGGCCCACTCGCGCGGTCGCGACGAAAACTCCCAGAAGTACCTTTGGAATTTCGGTGAGTCGCCGTTGAGAATGCCGGTCAGGCAGGTAACGACCTTTCCGAGTATCGGTACTCTGGATGGTTCAGTCAGTGCAATCCGCGCGTCAGGATTGTTTAATTGTTCTTTTTGGCGAAATCCGGCCCCGGCCTCGCGGCAGAGAGCCGAAGCTTTTTCGCGTGGTGATGGCTGTCCCCCCACATCGACGCCTATAAACCGGTGGTTTGCTGCTGGGATTTGATTCGTCAGCGACAATAGGACTGTGCTGAAGTCGTACATCGGAGTCTGGAAAGCTTTTGGCCCAAGGCTAGCCATAAACGCCCACTGAGCTTCCTTCAACAGGCGCCGTCGAAGTTTTAGGTATGCACCGAGGAACAACCAGTTGTGAGGTGTTAGAAGCGCAACGGATCCAGCATGTGTACAAAGGGATAGACATCGCTCAACGAGACACGTTGCCAAGTCGTGCTTGGCATCAGTGTGAACCCGCTCGCAAAAGGCTTTTAGAGTTGGCTCCTGTTTCTTGTAGCCAAGGTAGGGCACGTTGGTGGCCACCAGCGTGAACTGCTGCGCGAGTATTTCCGCGGCCTTCGTCAGGCCACGCGCGATCACAGCTGTTTCATGAGTGCTGTCGTCTTTAACTTCTTGCGCAAGCGCCTCCTCGAGCAATGGCTGTAGCTCGTCGAACGCAGCCACCAGCAAATCGCCTTTGTGGGCACGCGGGTTGATCAGGCTGCCGAGTACGGGGGCGTCTTGGAACAATCGGTAGAGCCGCTCCATTCCGTCCCT
>DASPMH010000633.1:0-2299 GCA_035627175.1 Terriglobales bacterium
TGAGGTGCTCGAGCGTCTGCGCGGCGCGGTCGCGCCACATGCGCAGATCGAAGCGGTGGTAGCGGGCAAGGGGATCGCGACCGACCCGGCGGATCCCTGGGTGGTCCACGTTTTCGACCTCGTCGAAGCTGTAGCCGGCAGGCGGCCGCAAGCGGCGGCGGCGCCGTATTTCACCGACGGCGCTTTCTTGAAGGCCGCCTGTGGCGATCCGCCGACGCTGATCCTCGGACCCGGCGAGATCGAGCAGGCGCACAAGACCGACGAGTGGTGCGAAGTGATCAAGATCGAGCAGGCGGCGGAGATCTACTGGCAGCTCGCTCGCGACTGGTGCTTGCAGGGTTAGCTCATCATCAGGGGAGGGCGTCATGTCGGGGTTCGACTTCCAGGAAATGTTTCCGCATGGAGAGGACGATACGGTCTACCGCCGTCTCGACGGCGACTTCGTCGGTGTCGACCGATTTCGCGGTGAGGAGATCCTGACCGTCGCGCCGCAGGCGCTGAGCACCGTTGCGGCAGCGGCAATCCGCGACGTCTCGCATCTCTTCCGTCCCGGCCATCTCGCCCAGCTGCGCCGCATCTTCGACGACCCCGAAGCGTCAGACAACGACCGCTTCGTTGCGCTCAACATGTTGAAGAACGCCAACGTCGCTGCCGGCATGGTGCTGCCGTCGTGTCAGGACACCGGCACCGCCATCGTCGTCGCCAAGAAGGGACAGCGAGTGTGGACCGGCGGCGACGACGAAGCCGCCTTGGCGCGTGGCATCTTCGACACCTACACCGGTACCAACCTGCGCTACTCGCAGCTCGCCCCGATCGATCTCTACGAAGAGGTCAACACCGGCAACAACCTGCCCGCGCAGATCGAGATCTATGCGACCAGGGGTGACGAGTACCGCCTGCTGTTCATCACCAAGGGGGGCGGCTCGGCGAACAAGTCGTTTCTGTTTCAGGAGACCAAGGCGCTGCTCAATCCGAAATCGCTGCTCGCCTTCCTCGACCAGAAGATCCGTACCCTCGGGACCGCCGCCTGCCCGCCCTACCATCTCGCCATCGTCATCGGCGGCACATCGGCCGAGATGACTCTCAAGACCGTCAAGCTCGCCAGCTGCCGCTATCTCGACGACCTGCCGTCGCAGGGCAACCGACTCGGTCATGCCATCCGCGACCGCGAGATGGAGCAGCAGGTGCTGCAGCTGACCCAGCGCACCGGCATCGGCGCGCAGTTCGGCGGCAAATACTTCTGCCATGACGTGCGGGTGATCCGCCTGCCGCGTCACGGCGCGAGCTGTCCGGTCGGTATCGGCGTATCGTGCTCGGCGGACCGCCAGGCGAAAGCGAAGATCACCCGCGACGGGCTGTTCCTCGAGCAGCTCGAGACCAATCCGGCACAATATCTTCCTGAGATTCGCGACGATAAGCTCGGTGGCGAGGTCGTGCGTGTCGATCTGCGCCGGCCGATGAGCGAGATCCGCGCCACCTTGTCGCGCTATCCGATCAAGACTCGACTGGCGCTGAGCGGACCGATGATCGTCGCGCGCGACATTGCTCACGCCAAGCTGCGCGAGCGTCTCGAGCGCGGCGAAGCCTTGCCGCAATACGTCAAAGACCACCCGATCTACTACGCCGGCCCGGCGAAGACGCCGGCAGGATACGCCTCCGGCTCCTTCGGCCCGACGACGGCGGGACGGATGGATTCATACGTCGACCTGCTGATGGAGCACGGCGGCAGCTACATCACCTTGGCCAAGGGCAATCGTTCCGCGGCAGTGCGCGAGGCGTGCAAGAAGCACGGCGGCTTCTACCTCGGCTCGATCGGCGGACCGGCAGCGATCCTGGCGCAGCAGAACATCAAGCGGGTCGAGGTGCTCGAGTATCCCGAGCTCGGCATGGAAGCGATCTGGAAGATCGAGGTCGAGGACTTCCCGGCGTTCATCGTCGTCGACGACAAAGGCAACGACCTGTTCGCAGCGCTGTAGCTGCCGTTGATCGACAGCATTTCGCACCAACGCGAACCGTCCGCTGGTGCTTGCCGCGCGAGCAGGCGCCGGCGTTAGCTGCTGTTTCTTTGTGCGCTGATATCGAATCGGCAAGCAAAGTTGCGATCACTGCGATCGTGGCACGTTTTGGTAAGCAGCTTGCTCTCTTGCTCACCACGCGTCGAGCGGCGCGACAACTCGATCGAGAGGGGAGAGTGCATGAAAAGTTTTATTCGCTTGCGGCAGTGGCCGGCCTGGGTTGGCCCGATAGCCTTGGTGCTGCTGGCTGCCGGCACCGCGTCGGCACAAGAAGGAGCCGCCGC
>DASPMH010000634.1:0-3512 GCA_035627175.1 Terriglobales bacterium
AAGCGTGACGGTGTCGGGTACCAGGCTGGACGCACCAGGAGAGACGGCAGTGGTCAACAGCACCGGTCATCTCCACAACCATCCGGTGTGGCAGCTGACCGGAGCCGGTGGCGCGGCCGAGCCCGAGCCCAAGACGGTCTCGTTTCGGCTGCACGGTGCCGGATTCGCGAGTTCGTCTGAAATCACCGTGCGTCTCGAGGTCTTCGACGGCCAAGCTCCCGGTGAGCCGCACTGAGGCTCCCGCACCGTTGCGGGGATGATCCCAGTCGCTTCGGACACGCGACTGGGACCATCGATGTTTTCAGCCGCGGTGGACGATCAACCCGTGGGTCGGGTCGTACGGCGAGACGGCGATGGTGACGCGATCGCCGGGAATGACCTTGATGTGAAAGCGGCGCAGGCGGCCGCTGATGCGAGCGGTGTAGGCACGGTTGCCCTGCTCGCCCTTGATGCGGAAGAAGCCGCCGGCAAGCAGCTCGGTGACGGTTCCGGGGATTTGAAGCAGATCGGCTTTACTCAAGTTCACTCCTATTGGCAGCTCGGCTGCGGTTACCTGATCACAAAATCCGCCGATTACGAAGCCACCTGCTCGGAAGATCACCGCGAGAGATGGCGAGAGATGCGCGCCCAGGCTGACTCGAACAGCCGACCTCTTGATTCGTAGTCAAGCGCTCTATCCAACTGAGCTATGGGCGCGTGTGTATGCAGGCGGGACGGACAGCGTGGGTGAGTACCATTCGCGGGTGGGGGCTGCAAGCGGGCCCGGGTGATTGCTCACGGGGGAGGGACGCGGAGTGCACCCGGGTGCTCGCGGAGTATGTGGATGACGCGAATGAAGTAGTCGATGCCGGACCAGATGCCGATCACCAGCGAGATCCACAAGAAGTACATGCCGGCGACGTGGAAATCGATGCCGAGAAAATCGTAGTGCAGCAGCAGCCCCTGTACCGCCAGCATCTGGAAGCCGGTCTTGTATTTGCCAAGCTCGTCGGCCGCGACGATCACGCCGTGGCTCAGCGCAACCGCGCGCAGGCCGGTCACCGCGAGCTCGCGCCCGATGATCACCACCACGATCCAGCCCGGCACAGCGGGCTCACGGTGGATGGTCAGCAGCATGATCAACGCTGCGGCGACGATCATCTTGTCGGCGACCGGATCGAGCAACTTGCCGAAGGTGGTGCTGATGTCCCAACGACGGGCGAGATACCCGTCGAGCAGATCGGACCAACAGGCGAGATGGAAGGTCAAGGCCGCGGCGATCGCGGCGCCGCGGCCGGGATCGTAGAGAAACCACACCAGCACCGGAATCAAAGCGATCCGAAAGACGGTGATCAGGTTCGGCAGTTGGCGCAGCAGCATCGACGACACTGCTGCAGGGCTATCGCCAAGCCTCAGCCTTCGGTCAAGTAGCGGTTGCGGTACTGCAGCACGCGCTGCACGTAGGTCTGCGTTTCGCGGTACGGCGGGATGCCACCGTACTTGTCGACCGCGCCCTCGCCGGCGTTGTAGGCGGCGAGCGCCAGGCGCATGTTGCCGTTGAAGCGATCCATCAGATAGCGCAGGTGCCGGGTACCCCCCTCGACGTTCTGGCGCGGTTCGAAAATGCGGTAGATCTTGTGCATCCGCGCTGTCGCCGGCATCAGTTGCATCAAGCCGAGCGCACCGGCAGGGGAGACCGCGTGGGGAACGAAGTCCGACTCGGCGCGAATCACCGCTTTGACCAGAGCCACTTCCAATTTGTGACGCTGCGCCGCTTCTTTGATGATCGGGTCGAAGAGCTTGCGTCGCGCGCCATCGGTGCGGCCGACGCTGACGCGCTCGAAGCGCAGGCTGCGCCAGTTCCAGTTGTTGCGCGGCCAGGTCGATAGGCCATTGAGATACGGTCGGAAGGTCGGCTCCGTCGGCGCGCTGGTGAAACGCACCACACCTTGCGGATCATTGTAAACGAAGATATCCGCGCTGGCGGCGCCCGAGACGGTCATGGCGAGCCAGATCCACAGCAGGAAGATAAAGGTTTTGCGTTGCACGATGCTCGGACAGTAACGGACGGGCGCGGACTTTTTCAAGCGGAAACACTGCAATCGCGACCGACACCGTCTGCTGCTAGAGGACCAATATCGTCATGACCGAGTGGGACAGCGACTTTTTGGTAATCGGCAGCGGCTTGGCGGGTCTGACCTTCGCTCTGCGCGCGGCTTCCTGTGGCACGGTGACGGTACTGACCAAAGGCGGCTTACCTGAGAGCGCCACCGAGTACGCTCAAGGCGGCATCGCTTCGGTATGGAGCGCCGACGACTCCTTCGATGCGCACAGCGAAGACACCATGGTGGCGGGAGCCGGCATCTGTCACGCCGACACCGTCGACCTGGTCGTACGCGAAGGCCCGGAACGGGTACGTGAGCTGATCGCTCTCGGGGCGCAGTTCTCGCGCAGCGGCGAGGACGCGACCGACTACGATCTCGGCCGGGAAGGGGGCCATTCGCAGCGGCGGGTGCTGCACGCCTCCGACGCCACCGGGCGCGAGATCATGCGGGTACTGATCGAAGCGATTCGCGCCCAGCCCAACATCCGCGTGCTCGAGCACCACAATGCTGTCGATCTGCTCGTCGATGCCAAGTTCGGCGCGAGCGTTGGCGCACCGACCTGTTGGGGCGCCTACGCGCTCGACACCCACAACGGCACGGTGCGGCGTTTTCGCGCCCGCGCGACGCTGCTCGCCACCGGCGGCGCCGGCAAGGTGTACCTCTATACCAGCAACCCCGACGTCGCGACCGGTGACGGCATCGCCATGGGCTACCGGGCCGGCGTGCCGGTCGCGAACATGGAATTCGTTCAATTCCATCCGACTTGCCTGTACCACCCGCAGGCCAAGTCGTTTCTGATCACCGAAGCGATGCGCGGCGAGGGCGCGATCCTGCGGCGTCCCGACGGCCAGCCGTTCATGAATCGCTATCATCCCAGCGCCGAGCTCGCTCCGCGCGACATCGTCGCCCGCGCCATCGACAACGAGATGAAGGTGCACGGCTTCGAGCACGTGCTGCTCGACATCACCCACAAGGGAGCCGACTTCGTCCGTCGCCGCTTCCCGCACGTCTACCAGAGCTGCCTGCGCTTCGGCATCGACGTCTCGATTCAGCCGATTCCGGTCGTGCCGGCAGCGCATTACTGCTGCGGCGGCGTCGTCAGCAATCTCTATGGTGGTACCCAAATGCCACGGCTCTACGTTGCCGGTGAGGTCGCCATGACCGGCCTGCATGGCGCCAACCGGCTCGCCTCGAACTCGTTGCTCGAAGGGGTGGTCTTCGGCCATCGCGCGGCGACCGCGGCGTGCGACCTGGTCGAGGGGGATCGGATGCCCTTGCCGAATTTGCCGGACTGGAATCCCGGCCGAGCGGTCAGCAGCGACGAGTCGGTGGTCGTGACCCAGAACTGGGACGAGATTCGCCGGACGATGTGGAACTACGTCGGCATCGTCCGCAGCGATCGCCGCCTGGCGCGAGCCGCCAAGCGGA
>DASPMH010000635.1:0-5807 GCA_035627175.1 Terriglobales bacterium
AAGCCTCATGTCAGGGTGCGGGCAAGGGGGCAGGTCGGACGTTTCAGCTCGCAGTTCACTGCTTGAATCCGACGCCTAACGCAACGGATCGGGCTGCGCCGCCGCATCCCGATTGTCGACTGCTCGATCAGGCAGTGAAGCCCAAGCCCGCTGAATTCGGGGCAAAGGATTCTCTCGCTGCGGTTCCGGTTCCGGCCTTGGACTTTGGTATCGAAGCAGCGCAGCTGCCTATGGCAATAGAACCCTCCGCGATGGATCAGGCCGCACCAACGGCGCCCCGGTCATTTCGGACCTGGCGGTTCTCAACCATGGCGAGGAAACGGTCGAAAACCTGCGCCTGGTTCTCGAATGCGAGCCGCCGCTGATCGCGTCGAAGACGTGGACGCTCGACCGTATCGCGGCCGGTGCCGAGGTCCGCCTTCGCGATCGGCAAGTCTCGCTTGCTGGCGCCATGTTGGACCGAATCAACGAGCGGATGCAGGTCGAGCTGCGACTCTCTGTGATCGGCAACAACATGTTTTAGCGGGCGTAGCCTGCTTCGCGAAAATCTTCTGTGAGGCGCACACGTGTGCCGGGCGGGTGACGAAGAACCGAACGACCAAGGCCAATCGCCACCGGTATGCGAGGTTTAGTACGCCGTCCCGGCGAAATTGATCATCCCCGCGACGGCGAAGAGCCGTCGTGAGCTAGGCGGGTCTGCCGTAGAATTCAGCCGTGGAACCTCAACCGGCCGGCAGTATGTCAATAATCACGTGGATGATCTCGAAAGTTTCGGTGTTTGGCTCGTCGGTGTCCGCAATCAAGGTCATGTAGTTGTAGTTGTCACCGGACTCCCCGGGCGCCGGGGTGAACTTGATGTAGTAGCCCTTGGAGCCGACATTGATCGACTTCGTCAAGGGAACGAAGTTGGGATCGACACAAGCTGGATCGCGCCCAGTGTTCGAATCCAACAGCGCCAGGTTGGTGATCCGTCCCTGATTGTCGATGTGGTCCGCCTGCAGCCTGTCGCCCGGCACCTTGAAGACGCCGCGGCTACCGTCGCATGCCGCGACGTAGGGCGTGTAGCCGCCCGGCAGGGCAACCAGACCGTCGAAGGCGATGCGGAAGTAGATCGGCGTGTCCTGGTAGCCGGTCACTTGCAGCAAAGTATAGTGGTACGGCGGATTTCCCGAAGCGCCGTCGGGCTGCAGGAATTCGCAGGTGCTGCGCTCATCGAAAACGCACTGCGGGGTCGTCGGAAACGGCGTGATGCACACCGCACCGCCGCTTTGACAACGGCACTCGCCGCCGACGCAGCTTTCCGCCACCCCGCATAACTGCGAGCAAGCGCCACACTCGACGGTGAGGTTGGTGCGTGCCTGACAGCTCTCGGCACATACGGTCGAGGGTCCGACGACGGCCGCCGGCGGCTCGTCGACGCTAGGAATACAGCTCTGCGAGCACACCGTGCCGTCGAAGCAGGTGGTGTCGATACAGCTGCCGTTGGCGCTGTCGTCGTCGAACAGATCGCAGTCGACCGTCAGGGCGTCGGCATCATTGAACGTCTGGCATAGCCGGCAGTCGGTGCGGTCATCGATGCAGCTCGCGAGCGAATCGCCGCTCAGACTGCTGCACTCGCCATTGCCGAACGCGGCAGCGGTCGCCGAGACTTCGTCGCAGTCGCGACCGATCAATTCGCCGAGCTTCGCCCGACTCTTTGCGATCGCGCCCTTCGAATCGGCCGCTAGCGAACCCTCGGTCGCGGCGTCGGAGATACATTTCTGCAGATCCTCCGCCGAGGACGCGCCCGCTTTGAGCGCGGCTTTCTTACATTTGAGGAAGATCTTCCACTTCGCGTTGGCGAGCTTGTCGGCGGCCTTGGCGACCTGCCGTTGGCAATCGCAACCCGCTTCATCGCCGGCACAGCTCAAAGCGCCGCTATCGAGATCGGCGCCGAAAAGATCGTGGAAGGCGAGCAGCCGGCCGCTGCGCGCCGCGCCGCCGCTGGTCGCTGCGTCGCTATATCCGAAGCTCGGCGGCGCCACGCACTTCTTGATTTCGGCCGCGTGCAGCTTGTCGATCTTGGCGGCGACCTTGCCGTCGCCGACGAGACAGCTCTCGGCCGATCCGGCAAGCGACGCTTCGGCCGCGTCTTTCAGGCAGCTGAGATCCGCCTTACCCTGCTGCGCCGCGACCTTACTCGCTCCGCCATTGAGAGCGTTGACGCATTTCTGCTGCTCTTTGGTTTGAACCTGGGCCGGCGCCACACCTGCGACCAGCAGTAGTGCCACGATCGATGCCACAAATTTCATGAGTACCCTCCCCGAACCGCGATGTAGAGATCGCAGATGTGGACGCTAACAGAATCTCTAGTTGGACCGCCAGCCTTGAATTGCTCGAACCGGTCGGCGCCGGTGAGTCCCTCAAGCGCTGCCGCGGCCGTTGGTAAGGGGCGCGAGCCAGCTCTCGACCAAAGGGAGCTGCTCGATCCACGCCGGGTACGATCGGGTGTGAGCGCCGTTCCATTTCTTTGGGACGCTCATCATCGGCTCGAAAGGATTGCCGGCGTCGAGTCGCAGGCCGTCGAAGGCAGCGGTGCTGATGTCGCCGCCCCACAGATCGCACCTGTCGCTGGCGTATTCGACCATGAATACGTCGCGCACCTCGCCCGCCTCGCGCCGATTGCCGCGATGTGCTCCGTTCGAATCGAACAAGAAGACATCGCCCGCCGTGCCGGTGGTGCGAAAGATTTCGAGGGACGGCAGATGGGCGCGGCAATACTCGAGTGAGCAGGTGTTTCGGAAGAACATTTCGTAGGGATGCAGCAGGCGATGCGAGCCGAGTACGTAGGTCATCGCCTGGTCCTGCTCGCCGACGTCGGTGAGCAGGATCATGATCTTCAGCCGCTGGTCCTCGATGTCGTGATGCCAGCCGAACATGTCGTGATCGGTCGGTGCGCTCGGCAGGTAGCGCATGGCGACGCCGCGCGAGATCATCGCTCGACGGCCGAGGTAGTGATTCGAGAGCTCGATCAGGGACGGCCGGCAACACCAACGAATCAGTTGTCGAGAGTACTTGAAGGCGTTGTTGCAAACGTAGGCGCGGTCGTTGGGCCAATAATGCTCTTCTTCGTCATAGTGACGATAGCGAGCCTCGCCGCGCCCGAGCTTGTCTTCGAGGTTGCGAGCGAACTGCTCGAACTCCTGTTTCATCGTGGCGAGCTCTTGCGGTTCGACCCAGCCGCTCACCTTGACGATACCGTTGCGGGCGAGCTCGGTGGCCATGGCTTCGACTTGCGGCGAGGTAGGTCGCGTCGCGGTCGACTTTCGGAAGCGACGGTACTGCTGGCGAACGGCGTGCAGCGTCTCAACGGTCGTGTAGCTCAGGCTCAACGGATACAGGCCGTCCTGATCTGCAATTTCCGGATCGGCGCCGTAGGCGAGCAGGCAGGCGGCCGCCTGCGCATGACCACCCTCGACCGCTCGATGCAGCGCGGTAGCGCCATGCTCGTCCTTGCAGTTGGGATCGGCGCCGTCGACGAGCCGCGGCTCGAGCGTAGCGGTGTCACCGCGAGCCGCTGCGGCGATCAACTCGCGCGCCATCCTCATCCGTCCGATGCGTCGCGTGCTTCCTCTTTGCGAGCGAGGAAGTAGGTCGCTACTTGCTGCTGCAGTTGGAGCTTGTCGCTCGCCCACGCCCAGCATTCGTCGGCGTCCAATCGCAAGTCGGCGCTCGGATCGAAATCGTGCTCGCGCAAAATGGCGTGGCGCTCGATGTAGTTGCGATCGGCGAGATCGCCATGCCACAGATGCAGGACTCGACCGGGAACGAAGTAGACGCTAGCGCCGACGTCGTGGTGGAACTGCCGGCTCCATTTCTCGATGTGGCGAGCGGCCGCACCTGGATAGCGCTGCGACAGGGGGTGCGACTTGGAGAAGGCGTCTTCGATGCCGTACATCGCCTGGGCCATGATGGCGTCACCGCCACCGAGAATTTGAACGTCGTGAAATCCGTGCTTGTCCATCAGCGCGCGCCGCGCCGCCCAGGCGAAGCCGGTGTGTCCTTGGCGATAGTAGTCGGGCATCAGCTCGCGATGCTCGCCGAGTCCTGAGATCACATAGGCGAAGCCCGGCATCGCGCGCGTTTGTCCGCCGCCGTTGGGCTCGAGCGTTCGCCGCATCTCTCCCGGCGCCAGCCAGCAGGCGGTATCGAAGGGCTGAACCACCATGAAGGTTTGCAGTAGCACGGCCGTTTCTTCGACCCAGTTGTCGTTCTCGAACAGAACGTCACCGTCGAGCCAGACGACCTTGTCACAGCTCGCCGGCAGCTGCCGCAAGCCGATGTTCAACAGTCGTTCCTTTTGCCACAGGATGCTGTCGGTGCGGCGGCGCACGATGCGATCGCACAGATCCTCGGGCACTTCGAAGGGCGCATTGCGGAACGCCAGCTCTACGATCAACAGCTTCAAACCTTGCGCCCGAGCGCGGCGAACGCAGCTGTCGAGATTGCGCAGCTTGTTGGCGTAACCGGCGGGATTGTAGTGCGCGATCAGGCCCCACAGCTCGCCCGGCAATTTCGCCGGAACGTGCGGCACGGAGGCTTTCAAATCGGTTCTTGGAATGTTCGCCGGCGCCGGCGCGCCGGTGTCGCGAAAGCCGAAATAGGAAGAGCGATAGCCGACGGTGGCGTAACCGGTGCGGTTGGGATGGCCGACGCTCGAGTTCTCGTTGCCGGTGTGGCGCGCCAGCGAAGGGAGATGATGCCAGCAGTTGAGACCCATCTGGCGAAGATGCTCGGCGACATGCGAATCGGTCGACTCTTGATCCGGTGCGACCTCGCGCCGCACGATTTCGGTCAGCACCGCGCGCGGGAATCCGTAGGCGAGGGCGCCCCAATTCAAGCGGCCGAGTGATATGGCAACCCAGCCGGGACGGAGCTCGACTTCGCTGAGCTCGGCTGCCCGCACCGAGGTGTACAGGCTGACGTAGCCGACCGATTCGAGTGTCGTCAGTCCGTGCCACAGACCGGCGCCCGCCGACGGGTTGAGCTCGACGTCATCCTCACACAGCAGCATCCACTGCTTGTCGGTTTCGTTGAGCAGCCAGCGCGCCGCATTGAGCCAGTTGGGATAAAGCCCCAACCGCTGCTCATTTTGATGCAATCTCACTCCCGGGAAGGCCCAGCCGAGGCGCAGCGTCTTGGGCTCGGCGAAGACGTGGATCTCCTGCGGAAACCCCGCGCTGCGCAGGCTCGCCAGGGTCGAGTTGAGGGTCGCCGGCCGGCGCGGCGCGGTGATGACGGCGATCGCCAGAGCATCGTGATCGACGGCCACTTCGATCGGCTCGCGCGGCTCGCCCATGTTCTTCGCCAGCTCATGACTCATCCAGGCGAAGTCACCGGCGTGCGGATAATGTTTGATTCGGGTGTTGAGCTCGAGCTCGAACTCGCTGAGCTCGCCACGCGAGGCGAGCTCGGCCCACAGACGCAGCAACTCGACGCGCGTGACCGCATACCCGAGCTCGCGAGCCAAGCCGGGCAAATCGAAATCATGCTGCCGGGTACAGGCCGCCCGAACGCGATCGCGCAACTGTGCGTCGTCAGCCATTCGCTGGCGGAAGGAGCGTGCGGCGTCGTCGGACATGGTGGCAAATTCCGGCTCGCTTCATGCCAGCATCACCGCGGCAAAGACAAGCTGAGGGATTGGACCGTCCGGGTTAAGCAACGGGGCACTCTAGGGCGGCGCAGGCGACCTGCGGAGCTCGAGGCGCACTCCGTTCGCCCTGAGAGCCATCAGTGCGGACACCGATGAAATGAGCCAACGAACCCAG